>NZ_RZTC01000044.1:0-2497 GCF_004023165.1 Mesorhizobium sp. M7A.F.Ca.MR.176.00.0.0
CCTCCTCTCCCCTCGGGGAGAGGTCGGATTGCCCCGAATTGCCCTTCGCAATTCGGCTGGCAATCCGGGTGAGGGGGCTGCTTGCGTCCCGCTCACCCCGCGCTCTGCGGATAGCAAATAATCGACAGATAGCGCATCGGCAGCCTCGTCAGCTGTTCCGGCCCGTGCGGCGCGTCGGCGTCGAAGAACAGGCTGTCGCCGGGTTTCATCGGGTAGAGGTTGCTGCCGTGGCGGTAAACGACCTCGCCTTCGAGCATGTAGAGGAACTCCATGCCCTCATGCTGGAAAGTCGGGAACACATCGGAATCCTCGGTCAGCGTGATCAGATAGGGCTCGACGACGACGCCGCTGGTGTTGGAGCCGATATGGCCGAGCAGATTATACTGGTGGCCGGCACGGGTGCCGCGGCGTTCGACATCGAGACCTTGGCCGGCCTTGACGAAGACGGCGCTGCGCTCTTCCTCGAAGCGGCGGAAGAAGGCTGTTACCGGAACGCCGAGCGCCCGCGACAGTGCCTGCAAGGTGGTCAGCGACGGCGAGGTGATGCCGTTCTCGATCTTCGACAGCATGCCGAGCGAAATGTCGGTGGCGACCGCGAGATCAGCCACGGTGATGCCGAGCTTCTTGCGGAACGCCCGCACCTCGCGGCCGATCGCCACCTCCAGCACTTTTTCGCGCGTGTCGCGAATGGCATGCGGGTTCTGCGTCAGTGGCGCGCGGATGGTCTTGCCGTCGGCTGAAACCTTTGGCAGCGGCTTGGCCGTCGCACCGGCGAGACCAGCCTTGGGATCGGAAACCTTCTTCGCCATGTCGCCCCCGGCACTCCTGGGATTTATTTCACTCTAGGTGAACATGTCAGGTGCCGATACAGGAGCGCAACTGCGACGGCAAGTCGCGTGAGCGCGCATGCGCATGATAATGATGTTTGGCCGCGTCCGGTTTTTCGCGGGAAATCCACATCGGCGAAACCTTGTTTCAGCATCGGGCTGTTGACAGCACGAAAGGGCCAATTACTGTCCTGTGAGTGAAATTTGTTTCGTAAGAGCAATTCCGGGAAAAGCGCATAGCGCTTTCCCCTTGGGAATTGCGTCAAGACAAAAGTCGAAACCAGATCGGGAGGCCTGCCATGAAAAGTCGCGTTGCCGTCATCGGAGCCGGCCCGTCCGGCCTGGCACAGCTCAGGGCCTTCAAGTCGGCGGCCGACAAGGGCGCCGACATTCCCGAGATCGTCTGCTTCGAAAAGCAGTCGGACTGGGGCGGCCTGTGGAACTACACCTGGCGCACGGGCCTCGACGAGCATGGCGATCCGGTGCACGGCTCGATGTACCGCTATCTCTGGTCGAACGGACCGAAGGAGTGCCTGGAATTCGCCGACTACACTTTCGAGGAGCATTTCGGCCGGCCGATCGGCTCCTATCCGCCGCGCGCCGTGCTGTGGGACTACATCAAGGGACGCGTCGAAAAATCAGGCCTTCGCAAATGGGTGCGCTTCAACAGCCCGGTGCGCATGGTGACGTTTTCCGACGAGACGAAGAAATTCACCGTCACCGCGCATGACCGCACCAACGACGTCACCTATTCGGAAGAGTTCGACAATGTCGTTGTCGCTTCCGGGCATTTCTCGGTGCCCAACGTGCCCTATTTCGAGGGCTTTTCGACCTTCAACGGCCGCATCCTGCATAGCCACGATTTCCGCGACGCGATGGAATTCAAGGGCAAGGATATATTGATCATCGGCCGCTCCTATTCGGCCGAGGACATTGGCTCGCAATGCTACAAATACGGCGCCAAATCCATCACCTCCAGCTACCGCTCGAAGCCGATGGGTTTCAAATGGCCGGAGAATTGGAAAGAGGTGCCGCTCTTACAGAAGGTCGTCGGCAAAACCGCGCATTTCAAGGATGGCACCACGAAAGACGTTGATGCCATCATCCTGTGCACCGGCTATCTCCATTCTTTCCCCTTCCTCACCGACGATCTGAAGCTCAAGACCGCCAACCGCATGTGGCCGCTCGACCTCTATGAAGGCGTCGTCTGGGAGAAGAACCCGCAGCTTTCCTATATCGGCATGCAGGATCAGTTCTACACCTTCAACATGTTCGACGCGCAGGCCTGGTTCGCCCGCGACGTCATCATGGGCCGCATCAAGCTGCCGTCGGCCAAGGCAATGACCGAGCACGGCGCGAAATGGAGGGCGCGTGAGGAAACGCTCGAAGACGCCGAGCAGATGATCTGGTTCCAGGGCGACTACACCAAGGAATTGATGGACCAGACCGACTATCCGGGCTTCGACGTCGAGGCGGTCAACCAGACCTTCATGGAATGGGAACACCACAAGGCGGAGAACATCATGGGCTTCCGCGACCACGCCTACCGCTCGCTGATGACCGGGACCATGGCGCCGCTGCATCATACGCCGTGGCTGCAGGCGCTGGACGATTCGATGGAGAGCTATCTCGAGGTGAAGGGCGTCGCGGCGGAGTAGGGCGGCGGCTGC
>NZ_RZTC01000044.1:2507-12700 GCF_004023165.1 Mesorhizobium sp. M7A.F.Ca.MR.176.00.0.0
GGAGTAGGGCGGCGCCTGCTATCCCAGCCTTGCCCTGGCTTTCGCCGTCCAGGCGCCGAACAGCCGGTCGGCGACAATGCCGATGAAGGCGATGGCCAGGCCCGCGACGATGCCGCGGCCGGAATCGGCCTTGGACAGCGCGATGAACACTTCCTGGCCGAGATCGCGGGTGCCGACCATGGCGCAGATGATGATCATCGCCAGCGCCATCAGGATCGTCTGGTTGACGCCCAGCATGATCTCCGGCAGCGCCAGCGGCAGTTGCACGCGAAAGAAGGTCTGGCGCGGCGTGCAGCCCGACACCTTTGCCGCCTCGATCAGCGCCGGCGGCACCTGCCGGATGCCGTGATTGGTGTAGCGGATGGCCGGCACCACCGCGAAGGCTATCGTTGCGATCATCGCGGTGACGTCGCCAACCCGAAACAGCATCACCACCGGGATGATGAAGCAGAAGGACGGCAGCACCTGCAGCGTATCGATGATCGGTGTGACGATCTTCTCGAAGCGGTCGCTGCGCGAAGCCATCAACCCGATGGGAATGCCGATCAGGCAGGCGATGAAGGCAGAGATACCGCAGAGATAGACCGTCGCCATGGTCTTTTCCCACAGGCCGGTGATGGCGCAGAAGGCAGTCAGCGCTGCCACCAGCACGGCCAGCCGCAGGCCGGAGAGCTGATAGCCGGCAAGGCCGAGCAGGAACACCGCGCCCAGCCAGGGAAACCCTTCGCAAAAGGCACGCAGCGGGTTCAGCAAATTAAGGATCAGCGTCACGCGGAACGCTTCGATCGTGTCGAAGAAATTGATCGTCACCCAGTTCACCGCTGCTTTCCACAGCGGCGCGGTGGTGAAGGTGATCGCTTTTGGCACTCCCGCGAAGGCTGGCACGAACAGACCGAGCAGCGTTGTCACGACAAGGATGGCGATGGCCAGCGTCAGATTGGGATAGCGCCGCCAGAGGCTCGGGCGCATCTCCTGATGGACATGGCCCTCTGCCTGCTTGTGCGCGATGGCCTGGCTCAGCCGGTCGAGCGCGATGGCGAGCGCCACGATGGCAAGGCCGGCTTCCATCGCCTCGCCGACCTTCAGTGCGCGCAGCGCCAGGAGCACGTCGTAGCCGAGGCCGCCGGCGCCGATCATCGAAGCGATGATGACCATGTTCAGCGCCAGCATGATGACCTGGTTGACGCCGACCATCAGTGTCGGCCGCGCCGACGGCAGCAGCACCCGCCACAGTTTCTGCCGCGCCGTGCAGCCGGCCATTTCGCTGAAATCGTCGATCTCCGACGGCACCCGTGACAGGCCCAGCATCGTCGCCCGCACCATCGGCGGGGTGGCGAAAATGGCGGTCGCGATCATCGCCGACACCGGGCTGTTGCCGAACAGCAGCAGCATAGGGATGAGGTAGGCGAAGGTCGGGATCGTCTGCATCAGGTCAAGGGCAGGGGAGACGATAAGCCTTTCGGCCCACGGCTTGCGCCACGCCCAGATGCCGGCGAACAGCCCAGTGACGATGCAGAACGGCACCGCGATGGAGATCAGCGCCAGCGTCAGCATGGCGCTGGTCCATTGGCCGAACAGGGCGATGTAGAGGAAACAGCCGCCGACCAGCAGGCCGAGTTTTCTGCCGCCAACGGCATGACCGGCGATGAAGGCGGCAGCGCAGACGCCGACCCAGGACAGGCGCGGCAGGATATAGGCCTCAGTGCCATGGCCGATCTTGAAATTCTTGGCCAGGAGATTGAGCGCGAAATCGAGCGGAATGCCGAGCACCGCGGTGATCGAGCGGGTCAGCCACGACAGGTTCGACTTGATCCAGCGCATCAGCGCGCTGACCCAATCGGCGACCGGCACGACGGCGCTGGCCGGATAGTTGACGGCCCAAGGCAGGCGGTCCTGCAGCAGAAACACGACAAGCACGGCGGCAAGCGCGAACGCCCAGATCAGCAGCCAGACCTGAATCGGCCGCGACCTTGCCTCGCTGGCGCTTGCCGTCACCGTCATGCGCCAACCCTTGAGCGATCGATGCCGGCCAGCAGGTCGATCACCGCCTGCGGCGTCACCTCGCCGATCGGCTTGCCGGTGCCGTTGACCACCGCGAACGGCTTGTTGGCGGCAACGATACCGGCCGAGAAGCTGGCGATCTTGGCATCCGGCGCCACCGCGCCGCCATGCTCCGAGCCGTCGCAGGCGCGCATCAGGCTGCGTGCCGAAATCACCTTGGCGCGGTCGACGTCGCGGGTGAATTCGGCGACATAGTCGGTCGCCGGGTTGACCACCAGCTCTTCCGGCGTGCCGATCTGGATGACCTCGCCATCCTTCATGATGGCGATGCGGTCGGCCAATCGGATCGCCTCGTCGAAATCATGGGTGATGAAGACGATGGTCTTGTGCAGCATGGTCTGCAGCCGCATCAACTCGTCCTGCATTTCGCGGCGGATCAGCGGATCGAGCGCCGAGAACGGCTCGTCGAGGAACCAGATTTCCGGTTTTGTCGCGAGGCTCCGGGCGATGCCCACACGCTGCTGCTGGCCGCCGGACAATTCGCGCGGATAGAAATGCTCGCGGCCACGGAGCCCAACGAGTTCGATCACCTCGCGCGCCCGTGCCTCGCGTGTCGGCCGATCCTGCCCCTGGATGCTGAGCGGGAAGGCGATGTTCTCCAGCACGTTGAGATGCGGCAGCAGCGCAAAATTCTGGAACACCATGCCCATGCGATGGCGTCGCAACTCGATCAGCGCTGCATCCGAAATCTTCAGCAGATCCTTGCCCTCGAATTCGACCTTGCCGTGGGTCGGCTCGACCAGCCTCGACATGCAGCGCACCAGCGTCGACTTGCCGGAGCCCGACAGGCCCATGATGATAAAAATCTCGCCCTGGCGGATTTCGAGGTCGACGGCGCGCACCGCGCCGACCAGCCCGGCGGCGGTGACGTCGGCCATGCTGGCCTTGCCGTCGCGTTCGCGGATGAAATTGGCCGCGTTCGATCCGAACAGCTTCCAGACATTGCGGCAGGCAAGCTTTATCGGGCGGGCATCTTTTGGCGTGCCCGCCCCCTTGGCGCCCTGTTCAGTCTTGTCCGTCATTCAAACGTCCTTCTGGAACACCAAGAACCGAGGCCCGGCTGATCAGCAGCCGGGTCTCATCTTCCAGTCGGAACGATCACTGCGCCCAGGCTTTCCAGTCGGCTTCGTGGGCGGCGATCCAGGCGGCCGCGACGTCTTCCGGCGTCTTGCCGCCGAGATCGATCTCGCCGCTCATCTTGTTGAGTTCGTCGGTGTCGACCGTGTAGGCCTTGGCCACCTTGTAGGCGACCGGCCATTTGTCCTTCATGCCGGCCCAGGAGTACTTCCAGATCTCGCCATGCGGCTTGCCGCAATCATATTTGGCGTCGGGATTGGTGCCCCATTTCGGGTCGCTGTAGCACTCGGGCGTGTATTCGGGGAACTCAACCCACTCGCCCTTGTACTTGGCCGGCGCCCAATGCGGTGAGTAGATCCACAGCATGATCGGCGCCTTGCGCTGATAGGCCGAGTCCAGTTCCGCGAACATCGCCGCGTCGGTGCCGGCATGGATGACGGTGAAGGGCAGTTTCAGCGCTTCGACGCGCTCGTCGTCAAAGCCTTCCCATGTTACCGGGCCGCCGAGATAGCGCCCCTTCGGTGCGGTCTCCGCCGTCGAGAAGGCTTCGGCGCATTTCGGATCCTTCAGCGCTTCCCAGTTAGGCAGGCCGGGGCACTTCTCCTTCATGTATTCGGGAAACCACCATTCTTCCTTGGCCTTGGGGCCGAGCTTGCCCAGCCGTTCGGTCTGGCCTGTCGCATCGGAGGCCTTCATGGCCTCGCCGGCGGTCGTGTCCCAGAATTCCATGCCGACATCGAGATCGCCATTGGTGAGGCCTGTGGTCAGGCTGGAAAGATAGTCGGCGGTCGGATACTCGACTGTGTAGCCGAGCTTTTCCAGGATGCCGCCGAGGATCTTGGCGTTGAGGTTGACGCTGGTCCAGTCGAACAGCGCGATCTTGATCGGATCGTTGGATTCCGGTGCGGCGGCTTGGGCGGAAGGTGTCAGCAGGCTTAATGTCGCGAGCGCGACGGCGCTCATCGAGAGTTTCGAGATCTGGCTGCGAAATGACATGCTTGTTCTCCTTCAAGCTGTGAAAATTATCGTTCGTTCCCTTCTTGCGGCTTTTCTTGATTGTGTTGGAAAGACTGGTCTTTGCGCAAGGCCGTCGGCGCCAAATTGTTGCCCCGGCTTTGGCCAGTGCAGGCAAGATGGTGCTCAATTCTGGTGATGATGGAACAGGATCGGAGTGTCGGCGTCATGACTGCCGACGGATCGCTGAGGGAGCGGTCATCTGCGGATCGAATGCCAGTCCTGCGGCGCCCTGCAAGGTGCGAGCCATCAAGGTCGTATGATCTCGGCTACCCGCCTGGTAAGCCCCATCTCGCCAAGGCCGTTTCATAGGATGAAATTATATATACCAAGGTTCATGTCGCGCAACGACTAACGCTTCGCGAGACGTACAAATTCAGACTGCAGGCGAAGCTGAGCTCTTACCAGCAGACGTAGCCGCCATCGACAATCAGGTCGAGGCCGGTGACGAAGCTCGCTGCGCGGCTGGCGAGGAACACCGTCGGCCCGACCATTTCCTCCGGCGCCGCCATGCGCCCCATCGGCGTGTCGCGCTTGAAGATCTTCACCTCTTCCGCCACCTCTGGCCGCTTGTTCATCGGAGTCAGCGTGTAACCGGGACTAACCACATTGACGCGCAGGCCGCGATCGGCCCACTCCATGGCGAGGCTCCTGGACATGTGGATGACGGCAGCCTTCGAAGAGTTGTAGTGCGCCTGCGTCAGGCCGCGGTTGACGATGGTGCCCGACATCGAGGCGATGTTGATGATCGAGCCCTTGCCTCGCGCCAGCATCTTGCGCGCTTCGGCCTGACAGGACAGGAACACGCCGGCGACATTGACGTCGTGAACCTTCTGCCACGTCTCCAGCGGCATCGTCTCGGCGGGCTCGGAGCCGGCAATGCCGGCATTGTTGACGGCGACGGTCAGCGCACCGAGTTCGCTCTCGACGCGATCGATCGCCGCCGCGAGATCGCTCTGCGATGTCACTGTACCGGTCAGCACCAGCGCTTTGCGGCCGAGCGCCGTGATCCGGTGCGCGGTTTCGTCCAGCCCACCCTTCGATGCATGGCCGAAACAGGCGACGTCAGCGCCTGCCTCGGCGAGCCCGATCGCGATTGCCTGGCCGATGCCGCTGCCGGCGCCGGTGACCAGCGCGACATCGCCGTTCAGTTTGAAAAGATCCATCGAGTGCCCTCCCTGGCCCAGGGAGGGTATGCGCTGAGCCGTGCTTCGATCAAGCGCCCGCGCGCAAATGGCTCAAGCGGCGTCGATACTCAGAAATAACCGCTCGACGCGGCCGTGGCTTCCTTCGGGATTTCGACGCCGTCGACCAGGATCTTGTCGACCAGTTCGTGGTGGAAGCAGACCAGCCCCTTGATGCGCTCCGCCTCGTGCACCGGCTCGGGATAATACCAGACCAGGTTCTCGTGACGCTTGGCCTTGGTCGTCACGTGATAATAGTTGGAGATGCCCTTGTAAGGACAGCGCGAAATGTAGCGGCTGGGCGCGAACATATCGAGCCGCGTGTCGGCGATCGGCAGATAGTGGCGCACCGGATGGCCGGTCTCGAACAGGAACACGCCGCGGCGTGAATCGGCGACCTGTTCGCCGTCGAGAATGACCTGCACGCGCCGCGACGACGGGAGGCAGTCGACCCGGCGGAACGGATCGCGGGCGTGGACGAAGATCTCCTCGTCCTCCTCGAACCAGTGTCCCATCTTGCTCCAGGTGAACGACATGTAGTCGGATATTGGCGGACAGCCCTTGACCGGATCGAGATAGCGCCAGGCCGCGTCCTCGACCAGCGTGATGCCGGTGTTGAGTGAATAGTGGGTGGCTGTGCCCTTGAACGGGTCCTCTGTCGTCGTCTTGCTCGGCAGCAGGAATTCCTCGCGAACGTCGCCGATCGGGAAGTAGTAGACCGGCAGGTGATCGGATTCGTAGAACACCAAGGCATTGGTCGTATCGGCCACGGTCATCGATCCCACCTGCACACGCAGGCGCTTCTGCGTCGGCATGGTGAAGGCTATGTAGCCCGGCTCGAATTCATACTGCACGATGGTGTCGAGCAGCGGAAAATGCGGCCCACGGCCGCGCAGATGGGGCTTGCGAATGGTAGTCTCCCGTTTTGTTTCTTTTGTCATCGGGCGCTGGCGCACGATCAGCTCAACGACACGCGGTCGAGCAGCAGGCCGGCCGCGATCGGCGGAAGGCCGCTGACATTCTTGCGCACCGGCACCAGCAGATCGGGGAAATAGCTGAAGATGACAGGCGTCTCGTCGAGCAGCAATTTCTGGATGTCAGAGGCGGCAGCGCGCTGCGCGCCGGCATCGAGCGCCTTGAGATAGCTGGTGACCATGCCATCATAGGCCGGGCTCTTGAAATGCGCCGCGTTCCAAGGGCCGTCGCTGACCAACGGGCTCTTGAGGAAGACGTTTGGCACGCTGCGATGCGCGTAGTCGGTGATGCCGAGCGGGCTGTCCAGCCAGTCCGACTGGCCGAACACCGCTTTGCCGTAATATTTGTCCTGGTCCTCGATGTTGAGCGAGATGCGCGCACCGATCTCCTTGGCGAAATTCTGGAACAATTGCGCATAGCCCGGAATGTCGGAATAGCGCAGCGTGGTCAGCGTGATGTCGAAGCCTTCGGCGAGACCCGCCGCCTCGAGCAACTGCTTGGCCTTGGCGATGTCCTGGACGCGTTGCGGCACCGACTTGTCGGTCGCCGGGAAGGCCGGCGCGAACGGGCTGTCATTGCCAGTCGCCGCAATGCCGCGGCACAAGCCGTCGACCAGCTTGGCGCGGTCGATGCACAGCGCCAGCGCCTGGCGCACGCGCTTGTCGGTGAAGGGGCCGGTGTCGCAGCGCATGTGCAACTGGCGGTGCGCGGTCGAAGCGACACGCAAGACGGTGATATCAGGACTGTTCAGCACGACCTGGCTGACATCGAGCGGGACGGCATCGAGAATGTCGACCTCGCCGGCCTGCAGCGCCAGGATGCGCGGCTGCACATCGCCGTAGAACTTGAATTCGAGCCGGTCGGGCAGCGCCTTCTCACCCCAATAGTCGGGGTTGCGGATGAAGGTCGCGCCGACCTTTGGCGTGTAGCTTTCCAACCGGAACGGTCCGGTGCCTTCGAACGTCTTTTCGTAATCGCCCTTGTAGCTCGCCGGCAGGATGACGGCGTTGTAATTGTCGATCGACACTGAATAGGGAAAGCTGCCATTCGGCGCATCGAGATGGAAGGCGACGGTGTGGTCGTCGACCTTCCGGGTGCCGCCCTTCGAAAGAAGGCCTTTGAACACCGAAAGCGCGTTGGAAGCGCCGTTGGGATCGGCCAGCCGGTCGAAGGTCGCGACGACGTCGTCGGCCTTGAAATCCTCGCCATTGTGGAATTTCACGCCCTTGCGCAGCTTGAAGGTCCACACGCTGCCATCCTCGTTCGGCGCCCAGCTCTCTGCCAGCACAGGCTTCAAAGTGAGGTCCGGCTGCGTGATGCAGAGAAACTCGGCGGTTTGGAAAACCAGCTGGTAGCTGCCGCTGTCATAGTAGGTGACGGGATCGATGGCGCCGCCCGGCGTCGCCACGCCGGCGCGCACCGTGCCGCCCGGCTTGCCCTCGGCGCGGGCCTGCTGGGTGCCGAGGCCGGCGGCCGCGACAAGGCTGCCCAGGAACGGCAAGGAAAGCCCAAGCACGCTGCCATGGCGCAGGAAGTCACGGCGGTCCATCCTGCCGGCCAGCAATTCGTCAACAGCGGAATTTTCGATTGCAGTGAGTGTTCTGCGAGCGTTGTCGATCATCCGGATTCCTCGCTTGTCTTGGGGTTCAGCCATCTAGTTCATTGTTGACTGCCGCCGGAAAGCGATATTTTTTGATAGGAGTCATCGAAATTTTCGATGCAGGAGGTGGGCATGGACACTGAGAATCTGCGCAGCTTTCTCGAAGTCGCCACCCATGGCAGCTTCACCGTCGCGGCCAGCCGGCTCAACCTCGCCCAGTCCACCGTCAGTGCGCGGATCAGGGGGCTGGAGGAGCAGTTGGGCCGCCGGCTTTTCGTGCGCGACCGCGATGGCGTCACGCTGACGCCGGCCGGCCGGCAGTTCCTGCCGCATGCCTCGTCGATCACCCGCACCTGGGAGCAATCGCGGCAGGACATCGCCGTTCCCGATGGTTACGAGACCTTGCTGCGGCTGACCGCGCCGGCCTATCTGTGGGACCGCATCACCTCGCCATGGGTCGAGTGGATGCGCGCCAGGCGGCCGAACGTGGCGCTGCGGCTGGAGGGCAGCTTTCCGGACTCGGCGATCGACCAGCTGGCGGAAGGCCTGCTCGACATCTGCATCCTCTATCTGCCGCGACCGCATCCCGGCATTGTCTACGAGACGCTGGCCGTCGATCAGGTCGTGCTCGTCCAGCACGCCGCACAGACCAAGCCATGGACTGAAAACTATATCCTGATGGACTGGGGGCTGGAGTTCCGCATCGAGCACGACCGCGCCTTTGCCGGCATGGTCAAGCCGGCGATTTCGGCCGGGCTGGTCTTCATCGGGCTTCAGCACGTGCAGTCGCAGCAGGCCGCCGCCTATCTGCCGCTCAGTGCCGTCAGCGGTCATATCGAGCGCGGCGAGATGCGGCGCATCGACAACGCTCCGGTATTCCAACGGCCGATCTACCTCGCCTATCCCTCGAATCCCGTGTCTTCGGATGTTCTGGATGTCGCGCTCACAGGCCTGCGCACGCTGGCCAGAGACTGGGCCGAAGGGCAGGGTTTTTCAGAAGGTGACCGTGCTCTCAGCATGGCCGGCCAGATCTGACCGGCCAAGCCACGCGAGCGAGAGCGCTATGCCGGCTCGGTCACGACCGCTCTCTGCAGCCTGGCCAGTTCGGCGTAAGGAATGTGGCAGCGGATCGAATGGCCGGGCTGGGCCTCGCCGAGTGGCGGCTCCTGCTGTTCGCAGATCGGGCCGATCTTGCGCGGGCAGCGCGTGTGGAACACGCAGCCCGAAGGCGGATTGGTGGCGCTGGGGATTTCGCCGTCGAGACGAATGCGTGCCGTCTCGGTCTGGTCGAGTTTGGGCACCGCCGACAAAAGCGCCTCGGTATAGGGGTGATGCGGTCCGGAAAAGACGTCTTCCGATGGCCCAAGTTCCATGATGCGGCCGAGATAGAGCACGGCGATCTTGTCGGAGAGGTAACGCACCACGGCAAGGTCGTGCGAGATGAAGATGTAGCTGACGTCTTCCTTCGACTGCAGGTCGGCGAGCAGATTGAGGATGGCAGCCTGCACCGAAACGTCGAGCGCCGAGGTCGGTTCGTCGCAGACGACGATGCGCGGGTCGCCGGCGAAGGCGCGCGCGATGGCGACGCGCTGCTTCAGGCCGCCGGAGAGCTGGCGTGGCTTGACCGCAAGATGGCGGTCGGTGAGCCGGACCGAGCGGACAAGGTCATTGAGGCGCGACTCCAGCGCCTTGCCGGAGAGGCCGGCCAGCCGCTTCAGCGCCCGGCCGATCAGGTGGCGGATCGAATGCGAGCGGTTGAGTGCGGAGTCCGGATTCTGGAAGACGATCTGCATCGCCTTGATCTGATCGTCGCTGCGGTTCTCCAGCCTGGGCGCCAGCGCCTTGCCCTCGAGTTCGATGGTGCCGCCGTCATCGGGCGGCACCAAGCCGAGCAGCAGCCTGGCGAAGGTCGTCTTGCCGCTGCCGGACTCACCGACCAGCCCGAGCGTCTCGCCGGGTCGCAAATCGAGCGAGACATCCTTGACGGCGCGCAGTGCATGGCCATGGCTGGCATAGGTCTTGTTCAGCCCGGCGACGCGCAGCACCGGTGCGGCTGCCGCCTTTGGGACAGGCGCCACATCGCTCGGTGTCTCGCGCGGCAGCGCCTGCGCCTTGTCGTGATGGAAGCAGCGCGACAGCCGGCCGCCCAGATCGTAGAGCGGTGGCAATTCGCTGCGGCAGCGATCGTCGGCGAGCGCGCAGCGATCGGCGAAGGCGCAGCCCTTGATGTCGGCCCCGATGCCGGGCAGGAAACCCGGAATGGTGTCGAGCCGGCCCTGACC
>NZ_RZTC01000044.1:12710-33182 GCF_004023165.1 Mesorhizobium sp. M7A.F.Ca.MR.176.00.0.0
GCGTTGGCCCCCGCGCGGCAGGCAGCGCAGCAGCGCCACCGTGTAGGGATGGCGCGGATCGTTGAACACGACCTCCGTTGGTCCTTCCTCGACCAGCATGCCGGCATAGAGCACGCCCACTCGGTCGCACATGTTAGAAACGACGGCGAGGTTGTGGCTGATGAACAGGATAGAGGCCGACAGTTCCTGCCTGAGCTGTGCGATCAGGTCGAGCACTTCGGCCTCCACCGTCGCATCGAGGCCGGTGGTCGGCTCGTCGAGGATCAGCATCGACGGATCGTTGGCCAGCGCCATGGCAATCGCCACGCGTTGCTGCATGCCGCCGGAAAGCTGGTGCGGGTAGCGCTGCATGACGCTGACGGGGTCGGAGATGCGCACGCGGTTCAGCATCGCAATCGCCCGGTCGGTGGCCGCTCGTCCCGAAACGCCGCCGAGTTCAAAAATCTCGGTCAGCTGACGGCCGACGCGGATCGATGGGTTCAGCGCCTTGCCTGGGTCCTGATAGACCATGGAGACGCTTTCCGCGCGCGCCCGCCTGAGCGCTTCGGCGTCAAGTTTCATCACGTTCTGGCCGTCGAGCGAGATCGCGCCGCCGGTGATCGAGCCATTTCTCGGCAGATAGCGCACGACGGTGAGCGCCACTGTCGACTTGCCGCAACCGGATTCGCCGACCAGCCCATAGGCTTCGCCCTGGCCGATGGTGAGGCTGAGGTTGCGTAGCACGGCGCGATTGCGGCCGGCGACGCGGTAGGCAACCGAAAGATCGGTGAGTTCGAGTGCGTTTTCGGCCTTGGCGGAGTTAGTCATTGAGCGCTCCGTGAACGCCGTCGGCCGCCAGATTGACGCCGATCACCAGCGAAGCGATGGCGAGCGCATCGAACAGCACCGTCCACCAGAAGCCGCCGCCGATCATGCCGTAATTGTTGGAGATCGAGAGCCCCCAGTCGGGTGAGGGCGGCTGGATGCCGAAACCCATGAAGGAGAGCGTGGCGACCGCGAAAATGGCGTAGCCGAGCCGCACGGTGGTTTCGACCAGGATCGGCGGGATGACGTTGGGCAGGATCTCGACGAACATCGTATGCAGTGCACTTTCATGCCGAAGCTGTGCGGCGGCGACATAGTCGAGTTCGCGCTCGGCCAGCACCGCCGAGCGCACGGTGCGCGCAATGATCGGCGCGAAGCTGAGACCGATGACGACGATGACCGTGGTTTTGGAGGTGCCGAGCGCGACGATGGCCAGCAGCGCGACGATGACCACCGGGATCGCCATGAAGGCTTCCAGGATGCGGCTGACGACATCGTCGACGAGACCGCGAAAATAGCCGGTAAGGAGGCCGAGCCCCGTGCCGGCCACTGTCGCCAGCAAGGTTGCCAGCGGTGCGACGGTCAGGATGTCGCGCGAACCGACGATGACGCGCGAGAAGACGTCGCGGCCGATCTGGTCGGTGCCGAACCAGTGTTCGGAAGAGGGCGGCGCCAGCGCGTTGATGATGTCGTCGGCAAGCGGATCGTAAGGTGCGAAATGCTCGCCCAACAGCGCACAGGCAACCCAGAACAGCACGATGGCGAAACCGACAAGGAATGTGCGCGAGCGCAGCAGCGAGAAAAAGACCTCCGCCAGCGGGCCGCGCCGGCGCGTGTCGTCTGGTGTCGGAGAGCTGGTTTGGACGGCGCTCATTGATCTGACCCCAGACGGATACGCGGATTGAGCACGGAATAGAGGAAGTCGGCGACAAGGGTGGCCAAGGCATAGACAATGCCGATGGTGAGGATGCCCGACTCCAGCATCGGGAAATCCTTGCCGCGCGCGGCGGTGAAGATCAGCGACCCGATGCCCTGGTAGCGAAACAGCGTTTCGATGACGACAAGGCCGCCGATGAGGTAGCCGGTCTGCGTCGCGATGACGGTGATGGTCGGCAGCAGCGCATTGCGCAGCACATGCCGCCAGATCACCGTGCGCCAGGGCAGGCCCTTCAGCACGGCCGTTCGCGTGTAGTCGGAATCGAGCGCCTCGATCATGCCGGAGCGTGCCATGCGGGCGATGTAGCCGAACAGCACCAGGAACAGCGGCAGCGAGGGCAGGATCAGGTAATAGAGCTGCGTGAAGAAGCCGGCGTCGCGCGGCCATGCGGCCGATATCGGCAGCCAGCGCAGCCAGACACCAAAGATCAGGATCAGGATGATGCCGGTGACGAATTCCGGCAGCACCGTCACCGACAGGCCGCCGAGACTGATGATGCGGTCGAGCGGGCGGTTGAGGTTGAATGCGGCGACGACGCCGCCGAGGATGCCGATCGGCACCACCAGCACGAAGGCGACCGCCGCCAGCTTCATCGAATTGCCGAGCGCATCGATGACGAAAGGCGCGACCGGCGAGCGGAAGATGTAGGACGTACCCATGTCGCCCTGGACGAAGTTGGAGATCCAGCTCCAGTATTGCGTTAGCAGCGGGCGATCGACGCCGAGCGTGTGATTGAGCGCGTCGACCGCGCGCTGGTCGGCGAACGGGCCCAATATGGCGCGCCCGACATTGCCGGGCAGCACCTGGCCGCCCAGGAACACCATGATGCTGAGCAGGAACAGCGTGACGAGCGACAGCGAGACACGCCGGACAAGGAAGGAGAGAATGGCTAGGACTCCTTGTGGAGCCAGCCCCCATGCGGGAGCTGGCTGTTAGAGGATTGGCTTTCCCTTCCGTTCAGGCCTTCGATGCCTTGTCGAGGAACAGCTGCGACATGGCGGTCGGCTGCACGCCGGCCACACCCTTCGCCGTCGCCGTGAGATAGTCGTAGAAATAGCCGAAGATGACAGGCGTTTCCTCGAGCAGCAGCTTCTGGATCTTGCCGGCGTCGGCCTTCTGTGCCTCGAGGTCGAGGGCTGCGATGTAGCTGGTCGCCAGCGCGTCATAGTCCTTGTTCTTGAAGTGTGCCGCGTTCCAGGTGCCTTCACTCTTCAGCGGTGCCGCGAGATAGACGTTCGGCACGCCGCGGTGACCATAGTCGGTGATGCCCATCACCGAATCCAGCCAGTTCGACTTGCCGAACACCGCGTCTCCGTAATAGCCGCTTTGGTCGAGGATGTTGAGGTCGAGTTGGACACCGATCTCCTTGACCCAGTTTTGGATTAGCTGGGCGTATTCGGGGATTTCCAGGTAGCGTTCGGTGGTCAGGGTTATCTTGAAGCCCTGGCCAAGGCCGGCTGCTTCCATAAGCTGCTTGGCCTGGGCGATATCCTGCTTGCGTTGCGGCACGCTCGTATCGGTCGAAGGATAGACGGCGGCGAACGGGCTGTCATTGCCTAGAGCGGAGCGTCCCTTCATCAGGCCGGCGGCCAGCTTGTCGCGATCGAGGCAGAGCGCAATGGCACGGCGCACGCGCGCATCCTTCAACGGACCCTCGTCGCAGCGCATGTGCAGTTGCTGATGGGCCGACGACTTCAGGCTGATGATGTCGACGTTCGGATCGTTGAGCAGAGCGACGCCGGCCAGCACGGGCATCTGGTTGATGATGTCGACCTGTCCGCCCTGCAGCGCCAGGATCTGCGGCTGCATATCGGTGAAGAAGGTGAATTCGGTGCGTTCCGGCAGTGCCTTCGGACCCCAATAGTCTTCGTTGCGGACGAAGGAGGCGCCGACCTTTGCCGTGTATTTCTCTATTCTGAACGGCCCGGTGCCGTCGAAGCTCTTCTCGTAGTCGCCCTTGTAACTCGCCGGGATGATGACGGCGTTGTAGTTGTCGGACGACAGCATGTAGGGGAAGTTGCCGTTCGGCGCATCGAGGTGGAATTCCACCGTGTAGTCGTCGACCTTCTTGGAGGCGCCCTTCTGCAGGATGCCGGTGAACACCGACAGCGCATTGGACGAATTGGCCGGATCGGCAAGGCGGTCGATGCTGGCCACGACGTCGTCGGCCTTCATCTCCCCGCCGCTGTGGAATTTTACGCCCTTGCGCAGCTTGAAGGTCCACACCGTGCCATTGTCGTTCGGCTTCCAGCTCTCGGCCAGCGCCGGTTGCAGCACCAGGTCGGGACCGTCGACACAAAGGAATTCCGCAACCTGCTGCATCACCAGCAGGCCGCCGGCGTCCGCAATGGTGACCGGGTCGATCGTTGCCGCCGGCACGCTGCTGGCGACACGGATGGTGGCGCCGGGTGCGCCTTGGGCGCGCGCCAGCGACGGCATGCCGCCAAGGCCGGCGGCCATGCCGATGCGGCCCAGCAGCGGCAGCGACAGGCCGAGCAGGCTGCCGTGACGGACGAAGTCGCGGCGGCTGACACGACCGTCGACAAGGCCGTCGATCAGGTGATTTTCAAGCGGCGTGCGATTGCGCCGGATCAGGTCGAGAATGCTGTAGTTCTTGCTCATGGGTTTTTACCCTTTCCCCTATTCTTATGTTGACGAAATTTCGTGGATTGCTCCATTTTTCGGCCGCCAGAGAGGTCTGTCGACCGAAACTTTAGCATGCGGTTTTGTCCGGTCCATCCAGTCGTGACGTGGACGTGCCGGATTCCTGGCTGCACTGCTGCCGCCGTCTAGTTCAGCGGCAAACGGCGATAGGTTCCGGGCTTTGCCGGGTCATGATACTTGTTGCACGGTCCTTTCTCGGTAAAGTCTCTGTGACAGGCAGCGAGGTTCTCGCGCGACAAGGTGACGCCGAGACCGGGACCTTCCGGAACGCGCACGAAATTGTTCCTTGGCGAAAACGGCCCTTCCTCGGTGACATCCATCGGCAGCATGCGAAACAGCGACTGGTTCGGCTCCCTGATCCAACCAAGTGCCGCGCACAGGTGCAGATAGGCGGCACTGCCGATGCCGCTGTCGCCGCTGTAGCACCAGAAATCGATGCCGGCGTGCTCGCAGGCGCCAACGAAGCGCAGCAGCCGGCCGATGCCGCCATGCGTTGTCGGGTTGCCGACGAACGCGTCCGGAACCTTGGTTTCCATGGCGCGCGCAATGTCGATGTTGTGGGTCGAGAACGGGATCGAGCAATGGCGCCGCAATTCGCGCATCTCCTCGATGGTCGCCACCGGATCCTCCCAGTTGCGCACGCCCAACTCTTCCAGCGGGCGCGCCAGCCGCCGCGCGGTGCTGAGCGAATAAGCCTGGTTGGAATCGATACGGATCATCGCGTCGTCGCCGAGTTTCTTGCGGATCAGCTCGACCATCCTGAGCGAGACTTTCGGATCTTCGGTCGAGAACTTGCCTTCGAAGAAGGTCGTTCCATGCGTCTCGTGCAATTCGACGCAATAGTCGGCGACTTCCTCGGGCGTCGTCTCGCCCTTCACCTTTGGCCCGTCACCGCGCAGCGAAAAATAGTCGGTGAACGGGATGTCCTTGCGCACGGCGCCGCCAAGCAACTGGTAGAGCGGCTGGTTCCACGCCTTGCCGCGCAGGTCCCACAAAGCCATCTCGATGGCGCCGAAAGCCATGATGCGGGTGCGGTCGTTGATCGACTGCACGCCGGTCCAGAAGGGCAGGCAGACATGCTCGGCGCCGGCGATGTCGAAGGCATCGCGCCCGACCAGACGCTGGCCAAGGATATCATTGATGATCGCCGCCGCCGCCGGGGTCGGCGCCTCGCCAAGGCCGATCAAGCCATCCTCGGTCTCGACCTCGACAATGGTCGGCGAAAATCCGTCGAGCTCGCCGAACACCCAGGCATAGGGCGCCTCGAGGCGCAAATTGATCGGCGTGGCTTTGATGCTGCGGATCTTCATCTCAGCGGCCGACCTCGAAGAAGGGCTTCCCGAGCAAATCGGGAACGACATCGATGCCAAGGCCGGGGCCATCTGGAACGCCCATGCGGCTGCCGGTGACCGGGGGCATGTTCGACGCCGTGCGCACCGTCACCCATTCATGGAAGGCGATGGCATGCAGCCGGCGCTCTTCCGGCGTCGACAGCGACAGATGCGCCATCGCCGCGGTGTCGATCTCGGCGCCGCCCGTGTCCTCGACCGTGATCATGAAGCCGAGGTCGACGGCAACGTCGCGGATCTGGCGCGTCTTCGTCACCCCGCCAAGGCGCGAGATCTTCAGGGTCAGCCCGTCGGCCGCACCCAGGCGATGAATTTCCAGCATCGCCTCGAGCGAGGTGACGGATTCGTCGAGCACCATCGGCTTGTCGAGCATGCGGCGCACCGACATGTTTTCATCGATCGTGGTGCAGGGCTGCTCGAACGTGTAGTCGATGCTGCGCGTCGCGCCGGCGAACTGGCGCGCCTGATAGGGCGTCCAGCCGGCATTGGCGTCGCAGAAGATGACCGTGCCTTTCGGCACCGAGGCGGCGACCGCGGTGACACGCTCGATGTCGTCATGCACATTGCCGCCGACCTTGACCTGTAGCCGGTGGAAGCCGTCCTTGACGATGCGCTTGGCCAGCGCGGCCATGGCGTCGACGCTGCCGTGCGTGACGACCTTATAGAGTTCTGCGGTGTCGCTTTCCTTGCCGCCGAGCAGCGTGACCAGCGGCACGTCGGCGGCGCGCCCCGCCAGATCCCAGCAGGCCATGTCGAGCGCCGACTTGATGTAGGGATGACCCTTGAACACCGTGTCCATCAGCCGGCCGATGCTGGCTAGTCCGCGTGGATCATGGCCGATCAGATGCGGCGCGATCTCGACCACCCCGGCGCGAACGCCGGCCGGGAAGGCTGCCGAGTAAAAATTGCCGAGCGGCGCCATCTCGCCCCAGCCGGTGATACCGCTGTCTGATGCAATGGACACGATCACCGCGTCGAAAGCGTCGGCCTCGCGCCCCTTCGACATGCGGTATGGCCCGTCCACGAAGGGCTGCACGACATGGTAGGCCTTGATGGTTTCGATCTGCACGTGTCTTGTCCGCTGTCTGTGATGGTGGGGAACGGGTCAGGCGCCCCTCGACGGGCGTTGTTCGAGGCCGCGCGCATAGGCAAGCAACTCCTCGAAATCGAGATCGATGTGCTCCCTGGCATGGCGCTGGGCTGCACGCATGTCCTTGCCCTTCAGCAACCGCACATAGGTTTCGTGAACATCTTCGGCCGGCACCGGCTCATTGCGGGCATGCTGGTGGAGCGCAAAATACATCTGCAGCCGGCTGGTCAGCCGCTGCCAGGTTTCCAGCAGCACCGAATTGTCGGCCCATTCGTAGATCAGGCCATGCAGTTGCAGCGCGGTTTCGATTTGGCGTGTCGTGTCCAACGCACGGGTCGCCTGCTTCACGGCTTCGTGACGCCGGTCGAGCTCGTCGAAGAAGCGCTGGTCGCGCAGCGGCCACGCCCGCTCGATGGCCAGCTCGTCCATCACCTTGTTGAACGAATAGGCATCGTCGATGTCCTTGGCTGTGACCTCGATGACGAAGGTGCCGGCATAGGGGATGCTGGTCAGGATGCCTTCCTGGACCAGTTCGCGCATTGCCTCGCGCAACGGCGCGCGGCTGACCCGCATCTGTTCGGAAATCCGCAGCTCGTTGAGCTTCTGGCCGGGTGCGAGCTGCCCGGTCAGGATCGCGCGCCGCAACAGCGCGACGATCTCGGCGCGTCGCGTCGTGTCCGCAATCGGACTGAAATCCGCTTTCGCCATTCGGCCACTCCCAGGGAAATCGAAAGCAAGACAAGCAGATTGTCGACAATCTAACAAGAGGTCATCTTCGGATTCTTGGGGGCCGTTGGCATGTCGGCCTTTCGGTCTCAGGCGGCACGGCCGTAGAAGCCGACCCGCTCCTCGGGGCTGAACATCACGCCGGGCTTTTCATAGTAGGAAAACACCGCGATCATGCGCTCGCGCTCGCCTTCGACCGTGGTGACGCGATGCGCGGTGTTTTTGCCGCGGAAGACATTCAGCGTGCCGGGCTTCATGCGCAGGATCTTTGCATCGGGGTCGCGCCCGTCCAGCAGCCTTGCGACGCCGTCATAGTTGGGATTGCCGTCAGATCGCAGATCGGTGCGGTATTCGAGGTCGCCGCCGTATTCCGCTGCCTGCAGCAGCAGCGTCGTCGTGAATTCGGAACGATCGAAATGCCAGTTCAAAGCCTCGCCGGCGCGATAGGCCATGACATTGGTTCGCGCCAGCGGATCCTGCATGACATGCAGCCTGGTCTTGCCCATCGTCGCTGCCAGGAAGCGCAGTAGCGGTTCGTATTCGTAGATGGCGAGCACGACACTGCCAGGAATCTGGTCGGCACAGACGGTGTGGCTGATGGTCTCCACCTTGCGCAGCGCCGGATGGTCGGGTGCAAGCTCGGGGATTTCAGGCTTGAAGTAGATGTTGTGCATCCGCTTGTGCACATGCGAGCGCGCGGCCATCACCGGCTGGATTTCGCGCACGGCTTGTTCCGCCACGCCGGGGCGCAAAAACCCTTCCAGATTGAACATGCCGTCGGCTTCGAGCGCGGCGACGGATTGTTCGACAAGGCGCTGCCATTCAGCGCTGCCTTCGCGGTCGAGCGGATAGCGGTCGAGATCGAGGATGTCTTTCATCGTCATGGCTCCGAAGGTTTCGAGCCTATGAGACGGCAAAAAAATCTTTCTCTCAACGTCGAAAATAATTAAGATCGAGCAAGAAAAACTTATGGATCTGTTGTGGAACGGTTGCCGCCGCTGAATGCGATCAAGGCTTTTGAAGTTGCCGCCCGTGCCGGCAGCTTCACCTTGGCCGCTTCTGAACTCGGCGTGTCCTCTGCAGCGGTCAGCCAGCAGATACGCAATCTTGAGAACTGGTTCGGCAAGCAATTGTTCGTGCGCACCGGCAACCGCATCGCGCTCACCGATGCCGGCCACGCCATCTATCCACAGACGGCGAAGGCGCTAGGAGACATCGCCGCCATAGGCCAGCGCATGCTGGAGGGCGGGATGCGGACGCGCCTGGTCGTCAGCGTGCCGTTCTCGCTGGCCGAACTGTGGCTGGCGCCGAGGCTGGCGGTACTTCTCGATGCCTTTCCGCAGATGGCGATCGACGTTCGGGTCGAGGACGATCCGGTCGACCTGATGCGCCAGAACATCGACCTGCGCATCAGCTATGGCGATTATCACTATCCCGGATTGAAACTCGTCCGTCTCGTCCATGACGACGTCCTGCCTGTCTGCGCACCGGAATTCTGGCACCGGCACGGCAATGGCGATACCAGTCTGGCGGATTTGCACGAGAGCCAGTTCATCCACACCAATTGGGGGCCGAACTATGCCTCGCACCCGACCTGGGCTGACTGGTTTGCGGCCTCCGGCGGCAGCCGCTCACCCAACCCGTCGCACGGGCGGCGCGTCGGCCTGTCCAGCCTTGCGATCGCCTCGGCAAGGCTGGGCCTGGGCATCGCGCTTGGCCAGCGGGTCATGGCGCGCGCCGATCTGGCGGCCGGTCGGCTGATTGCGCTCTCCTCCGTCTCGGTGCGCCTCGGGCATCCCTACTGTGCATTCATGCCGCCGGCCAAGGCCGACCGCGCCGATGTTGCCGGTCTGGTGGAACTGCTCAGTCGAGCGGCGCCCGCGACCTGTGGGAAGGTCGGGGCGCCGCGCTGAAGCCGGGTCCTGACGGGGGTGTTCAGGTGGCCGGCTTTTCCGGTATCGGCGATACAGGCGCTCCGGGTCCGATCTTCTGCAGATTGCCCGTGATCACCTGGTCGCCCTCGGCGACGCCGCTGAGGATGGCGACCTGACCGCCGCTCGTCGGTCCGAGCGAAACCAGCCGCTGGTCGACCGTGTTGTCCTTGCCGACGACATAGAGATATTTGCCGAGCTGGCTCGAGCCCAGCGCCGTCTGCGGCACCATCAGCGCGTCGGCCTGCTCTCTCACATGCAGCCGGACACGAACATATTGGCCGGGCAGCAGCGTGAACTTGCCGTTACCGATCGTTGCGCGCGCCGTGATCGTGCCGGTCGAGCGGTCGACCGAATTGTCGATGAAGGTAAGCTCGCCCTTCTGGCTGGCCTCGGTCTGGCCGGGGAGCAGCACCTCCACTTCGATCGGGCCGTTCGCACGGGCTTGCTCGATCTCGGCCAGATCCGTCTCGCTCGGGTTGAAGGTGACGTAGATCGGATCGAGTTGCACCAGCGTGTTGAGCACGGTGCCGGCAACGCTGACCAGCGTTCCGACCGAAGCCTGGTTGCGGCCGAGACGCCCGGCAAACGGCGCCCGGATTTCGGCGTAGCTCAGATTGAGCTCTGCCGTGCGGACCGCCGCTTGGTTGACCGCCAGCGACGCCTGTGCCTCGCGCAAGGTGCTGGTGCGCTGGTCGAAGCCGTCCTTGGCGAGGTAGCCGCTCTTGGCGAGCTCGGTGCCGCGACCGAGGTTGGAGCGGGCATAGTCGAGCGTCGCCGTATCGCGCTGCACTTGCGCCTTGGCCTGGTCGAGAGCCGCCTGGAAGTCGTCAGGCGAGATTTTGTAGAGAAGGTCGCCTTGCCGGACGTCGACGCCGTCGGCTGCGGTCTGCTCCTGCAGATAGCCCGGAATCCTGGCCTGCAAGGTGATGCTGCGGATCGGTTCCGTCCGCGCGGCATAGTCCAGGTAGATCGGGATCGTCTTCTTGACGACACTAACCACCGGCACCGGCATGACGAATGCCGCCGGAGCAGGCGTCGCCGCGGCCGTGCCGGCATTGAGGCTGAGGTTGCCCATGTCGAGCAGGTGGACGCTGGCCACCGAGATCGCTCCCAGCGCGACGGCCGTTCCCAACGCGATTTTCCATTTACGCATGATCAGTCTCCAATCTTATTCGGCCGCTTCCGCCAGGGGGCGCAAGGCGGGCTCAGTCGTTGGTTCATTGTCTTGAGAGGCGGGCTCGTCATTGCCGCGGCGTTCGCGCAGCTGTTCGATGACCGCGTAGAACACCGGCACGAACACCAGCGACAGGATGGTCGCCGCGACCATGCCGCCGAACACGGTGGTGCCGATCGACTGCCGGCTTGCCGCACCGGCGCCGGTCGCAAACATCAGCGGCAGCACGCCGAGGATGAAGGCGAAGGCCGTCATCAGGATCGGCCGCAGCCTGAGCCGTGCCGCCTCCATCGCCGCGTCGACGATGCTGAGGCCTTCTTCGCGCCGTCGCCTTGCGAACTCGACGATCAGGATCGCGTTCTTGGCCGCCAGGCCGATCAGCATGACGAAGCCTATCTGCGAGTAGACGTCGATCTGCATGCCACGCAGCAACAGGGCCACGAAGGCGCCGAACAGGGCCAGTGGCACCGCCAACAGCACCATGAACGGCATCGCCCAGCTCTCATACTGCATCGCCAGGATCAGGAAGACGAAGACGATGGCGAGGCCGAAGACGACGGACGCGATCGATCCTGCCTTGAGCTCCTGGAAGGTGATGCCGGTCCATTCGAAACCGAAATCCCTTGGCAGCGCAATGGCGGCGGCCCGTTCCATCGCGGCAACCGCCTGGCCCGAGGAAAAGCCGGGTGCGGCACCGCCATTGATCGAGGCCGAGGCATTGTTGTTGTAATGCGGCACGGTCTCCGGGCCGACGAAGGGCACGAGTTTGCCCAGCGTCGAGAGCGGCACCATGCCGCCGGAGGCATTGCGCACATAGAGCCGCGAAATGTCGGCGGCACCCGCACGTGCATCCTTGTCGGCCTGGATGGTCACCCGGAAGGTGCGGCCGAACAGGTTGAAGTCGTTGACGTAGAGCGAGCCGAGATAGATCTGCAGCGTGTTGAAGACATCGGGCAGATTGAGGCCGAGCAGCTTGGCCTTGCTGCGGTCGAGGTCGTAGTTGAACTGCGGCGTCGAGGTCGAGAATGGCGAGAACAGCTGCTGCGGGTTGATTTCCGGCTGCTTGCGCGCCTCGGCGATCACGGCTTGCGTCGCATCGTTGAGGGCTGAACTGCCGCGGCCGGTCAAATCCTCGACGACGAATTCGAAGCCGCCTGTGGTGCCGATACCCGGGATAGAGGGCGGATCGAAGCTCAGCGCGAAAGCTTCAGGGATCTGCATCAGCTTGCCGCGCACATCGGCGACGAGCTTCGACGCGCTCTGGTCGGGGCCGCGCTCCTCCCACGGCTTCAGGATGGCGAATTCGACCGCCGAATTCGACTGCGCCGCACTGGTCAGGAAATTCAGGCCGCTGATCGAGCCGACAATCTCGACGCCGGGCGTCGCCTGCAGGATGTCGCGCGCCTTCTGCGCCACCGCGTCGGTGCGTTCCAGCGACGCGCCGTCGGGCAACTGGATGACGACGAAGAAATAACCCTGGTCCTCGACCGGAAGGAAGGTCGAGGGCAGGCGCTGCCAGACGAAGTAGGTGGCGACCAGGCCGGCCGCGAACAGGCCGAGCATGATCCAGCGCAAGCGGATGAGAATGCGTACGCCATTGGCGTAGGCGTGCGACAGCCTGTCGAAGCCGGTGTTGAACCAGCGGAACGGAGCGAACTGCGTCTCGCCGCGATGCCGCAGGAAGGCCGCGCTGAGCGCGGGACTGAGCGTCAGCGAGTTGAAGGCCGAGATGCCGACGGAAATCGCCACCGTCAGCGCGAACTGGTTGTAGAGCTTGCCGGAGACGCCGGGAATGAAGGCGACCGGCACGAACACCGCCATCAGCACCGCGGTGGTGGCGATGATCGGTCCGGTGACCTCGCGCATTGCGGCCTTGGTCGCCGCAAGCGGCTTGAGTCCGGCCTCCAGCTGTCGTTCGACATTCTCAACCACGACGATGGCGTCGTCGACGACGAGGCCGATCGCCAGCACCATGCCGAGCAGGGAGAGCATGTTGAGCGAGAAGCCGAGCATCTCCATGACGACCAGCGTCGCCACCAGCGACACCGGAATGGCAATGGTCGGGATGATCGTCGTGCGCCAGCTTTGCAGGAAGAGGAACACCACGGCGACGACCAGCACCAGCGCTTCGCCGAGCGTGATCAGCACGTCATGCATCGACGCCGAGACGAAGCGCGTCGTGTCGTAGTGCATTGCATAGGACACGCCCTTCGGGAAGCGGCCCGACAGCTCCTGCATCTTGTCCTTGACGCGCTGCTGCAGATCGAGCGCGTTGGAGCCGGGCATCTGGTAGACGGCGAGCACCACGGTCGGGTCCTTGCCGAAGAAGGCCGACGACGAATATTGCAGTGCGCCGAGCTCGATGCGGGCGACGTCGCGCAGCCTGACCAGCGAGCCGGTGTCGGTGTTGGCGCGCACGACGATGTCGCCGAATTCCTTTGGATCGCTCAACCGGCCGACGGCGTTGACCTGCATCTCGAAGGCGGTGCCGGCGGGTGCCGGCGATTGGCCGATCTTGCCGGCCGCCACCTGGACATTCTGCTCGGCGATGGCGTTCTGCACATCGACCGCGGTGATGCCGAGATTGGCGAGCTTGTCGGGATCGAGCCAGACGCGCATGGAATAGCGCCGCTCGCCGAAGATCTGCACATCGCCGACGCCGGGCAGGCGCTTCAGCGGATCGACCACCTGCAGATAGGCAAGGTTGCTCAGCGCCACCGGATCGACCGAACTGTCGGGCGAAGTCAGGTTGACGATGAGGACGAAGTTCGGGTTCTGCTTCTTGATCGTCACGCCGCCCTGGTTGACGATCGCCGGCAGCGACGAGGCGGCCTGCGAGACGCGGTTCTGCACGTCGACGGCGGCGGTGCTCAGCGAATAGCCGACATCGAAGGTGATGGTGATGGTCGAGGAGCCGTCATTGGAGCTCGTCGACGACATGTAGGTCATCCCCTGCACGCCGTTGATCTGCTGCTCCAGCGGCGTTGTCACCGTATCGGCCACCACTTGCGCGCTGGCGCCTGGATAGTGGGCGCTGACCACGACCTGCGGCGGTGTGATGTCGGGAAACTGCGAGACGGGCAGCAGGAAATAACAAATCGACCCGGCGAGCACCATGATGATGGCGATCGCCGAGGCGAAGATCGGACGGTGGATGAAAAAGTTTACCACGAGACGCAAGCCTCCCCGGCTGCTCTTGCCCGCCCGAAGGCGCTGGCGACGCTGGACAGTCTTTGACCGCGCTTGTCACCGAGGTCGTCCCGCGAATGCAGCAACGGCACCTCGTTGCGCTGCGCATAGGCAAGCGAGCGCAGCATCGTCTCGAAGGCGCGCGGGTCGACGCCATCGGCTTTCATGACCAGCCGGATCATCGGATCCCGGACGGCCTCATCTATGGTAAGATCGCGGCGCTGTGGCATTGGCCGGCTCCTTGTCTGTCGATTCGCAGCACGTGCTCGCGAACCGTTTTCATCTTTTCACCGGCCGAGGCCGCATGATTGGCAGTTTCTTGTCCCTCTCGTCGGCAGGGCCAGTTCACGGCCTTGTTATTGACGGTGGACGATATAGGTGTTACCAGTAAGTAACATTCTGGAAGTTACAGACCGGTAACACCCTAGTCAAGAGGTGGCCGAGGGTTTTTTGGAAACGAAAGGAGATCATGATGACAGACGGCATCGTGGAGCGCTCTCGTCCCCGGGATCGGATCCTGGAGACGGCACGCGACATGTTCCACAAGCATGGCATCAAGGGTGTCGGCGTCGACGCCATCACCGAAGCTGCCGGCACGAACAAGATGACGCTCTATCGTCACTTCGAATCCAAGGACGAACTGATCGTCGAATGCCTGCGCGCCAATGCGGCCAAGGCGGGCGCTATGTGGGATGCGTTCGAGGCCGAATTTCCTGGTGACAAGCTTGCCCAACTGCATGCCTGGGTTCGCAAGGCGGCTGCCATGCTCAATGCGGATGGGCGCGGCTGCGACATGGCCAACGCCGCCGCTGAGCTGACCGAGCCGGACCATCCGGCCAGGCTGGTGATCAAGGAGCTCAAGGAAGCCCAGCGCGAGCGCCTTGTGACGCTATGTCGGGATGCGGGCATCGGCCAGGCTGAACTGCTCGCCGATACGCTGTCGCTTCTGCTCGAGGGCGCGCGGGTTAGCGTGCAGACCGTGGGGTCGGAAGGTCCGAGCACGCAGTTCGTGCGCATGGCTGAAGGATTGATCGTTTCTTTCAGGGGCGCCGCCGCCGGTTGAGGTGACCTGTCGCCTATCCATGTGCGCCATTCATCGCGTGATGACTGGGCGCGCTTTGGTGTCGCTGTGCCGCCATCCCTGTCGGCCAAACGAAAAAAGCCCGCTGCCGGGAGGAGGTGGCAGCGGGCTCGATTTTCGAATGTGGCGCGGGAGGAGGTGCACCCCATTCAGCGTCGGCATCGCATCTGGGAGGAGTAGATGGCCGACAACCAGAACCTACGAGTTGCCCAACGATTCGGCAACAAAGAAACTTGCATAGCTGCTGTGCAGATTTGCCGTGCCAATCATCGTACAAATCCGGAAACCCGGTTTAGCCAAGCCATTTCGCATTACTGCACCGGGACGTTTTCCCTGAAGATCAAGCGCGGTTCGATGAACTTGCGCGTCAGATAGGGTGCCGAGGAGGCAATCGAGCCGAGCAGGCGAATGACCGACTGTTCCGCGATCAGCCTGGCATTCTGGTCGATGACGACATCGAGCAGGTCGTCGACGAGATGACCGCGCGTGTCCTTGGTCAGATCGTGGCAGATGAACACCGGCTTGCGGTTCGGCCTGGCCTCCCGGATCGCCTTTGCAACGCCCGAATGTCCAGCTCCGACGCAATAGATGCCGAGCAGTTCCGGCTCGTCGTGCAGCGCCTTCATGGTCTCGGTGTAGCTGGCATCGGGCTCGTCGTTGACCTCGACGGCGCTGCTGACGGTCAGATTGGGAAACTCCTCACTGAGCACCGAGCGGAAACCCATTTCGCGTTCCTCGTGGCCGCGATAGGAACGTGAGCCGACGACCATCGCAAGATGGCCGGTGCGGCCGCCAAGGAAGCGTCCCATCAGCAGCGCCACCGTTCGTCCCGCCACCCGGTTGTCGATGCCGACATAGGCCGCGCGCGGTGCCGCCGGAACATCGGACACCAGCGTCACCAGGCGCATGCCGGCTTCGACGATGTCGCGCAGGATGTTGCGCGTACGCGGATGATCGACGGCGATGACACCGACGCCATTGGCCCTGAGCGACAGGTTTTCGACAGCGCTCTGCAACGCGTTCGGCGAGATACCGGCGAGGTTATGGATCCGGCACGAGGCGACAAGCGGCAGGCGCGCGGCGTAGTCCTCGATGTGCCCGGCGAGATCGCGCATGAAGGCATTGCTGCCGATCGGCAGCAGGAATTCAAGGTGGGCGGGCCGCGAGGGTAGCGTCACCTGATCGGCGACCGGCAGATAGCCGACTTGCTTGGCCGCCTCCATGACGCGCTGGCGGTTGGCCGCACTCGCACCCGGCCGGTTGTTGAGCACCCGGTCGACCGTTGCGGTCGACAGCCCGCAGCTACGAGCGATATCGGAGACAGTGGCTTTCATGCCGTAACCCACAGCCCGCAGTTGCGTGCGGTATCCGAGACTGTGGCTTTCATGCTGCAATCCTGTTCGCCATGCGGTGGCGCGTCAGACAAGCGATGCGATCTGAGGTGACGGGTGATTGCCGCCCATCACCATTCTCAGTGCGATGGCTTGCCATCGGCGATGGCATCGCGGATTTCCTTGTCCGACATGCCGGTGATGATCCGTTCGACCTCCGCCACGCTGGTCTTCTTGGGGTCTATGTCGTCAGCAACCACCTTGCCGCGGCGCATGACGACGATGCGGTCGACTACCTGGAAGACATGGTGGATGTTGTGGGCGATGAAAATGCAGGAATGGCCGGAATCGCGGGCGCTGCGCACGAAGCTCAGCACACCCTGTGTTTCGGCGACGCCGAGATTGTTGGTCGGCTCGTCGAGAATGATCAGGTCGCTGTCGAAATGCATGGCGCGCGCGATCGCCACCGCCTGGCGCTCGCCGCCGGAGAGCGAGCCGATCGGCGTCGTCGACGGGATGTTCTTCGAGATGCCTACCTGCTTGAGCAAGTCGCGAGCAACCGTGTTCATCGCATCCTGGTCCATCCGGTTGAGGAAGCGCGGCGGCTTGATCGGCTCGCGCCCGAGGAACAGATTGCGGGCGATCGACAGTTGCGTCACCAGCGCCGAGTCCTGGTAGATCGTCTCGATGCCGTGGGCGATGGCGTCGCTGGTGCTGCGCAGGCTCACCTTCTTGCCGCGGATGAAGATATCGCCGCTGGTCAGCGGAACGGCACCCGAGAGCACCTTGATCAGCGTCGACTTGCCGGCGCCGTTGTCGCCGAGCAAGCCGACGATCTCCCGTTCATTGACATGGAAATTGGCATCCTCCAGCGCCTGCACGCGGCCATAGGACTTGCGGATGCTCGTCATGCGGATCAGTGGCTCGGCCATGGTTCAAGTCCCCGCCTGGTGCCGGCGTTCCAGCCATGAATGCAGCGCCATCATGCCAAGGATGATAGCGCCGATGAAGATGTTGTAGGCAAGACCGGGCACGCCGATCAGCACGATGCCGTTGCGCATCACGCGCAGGATCAGGATGCCGAGCACCGTGCCGATGATTGTGCCGCGCCCGCCAGTAAGTGCTGTACCGCCGATCACCACCATGGCGATGACTTCCAGTTCGTAGCCGGTGCCGCTGTTGGGGTTGGCGGCGGAAGTGCGCAGCGACGAGATGACGCCGGCAAGCGAAGCCATGACCGACGACAGCACGAACAGGCCGATCTTGACGCCGCTGACATTGACGCCGCGCGCCCTTGCAGCACTCGGGTTGCCGCCGGCCGCCTGGATCCAGTTGCCGGTGCGGCTTTGCGTCAGCACATAGCCGAGCCCGATCGCCGCGGCGATGAACCAGAACAGCGACATGTAGATGCGGAACGGGCCGATGAAGAAATCGCCGACCAGCACTTCCGCCAGCCAGCTGCCTTCCGCGCTCCAGGTGCGCTGGGGAAAACCATCGGTGACGAAAAGAGCGGTGCCGCGCACCACCAGCAGCATGCCAAGCGTCACCAGGAAGGATGGGATCTTGAGCTGCGTCACGAACCAGCCATTGACCAGCCCGATGAAGGCGGCGACCAGCAGCGCGGCGACAAAGCCGACCTCAAGGGAGGTCAGGCCGCTGTTGAACAGGGTCCACATCAAGACCGGCGAGAAGCCGAACAGGGAGCCGACCGAGAGGTCGAACTCGCCCGATGTCATCAACAGCGTCATCGCCAGCGCGATCAGGCCGAGTTCGACCGTGAAGGCCAGCGTGTTGGAGATGTTCTGCGGCGACAGGAAGTCGTGGTTGAAACTCCAGAAAACGGCGATCTCGACGACGAGCAGCACCAGCGGGCCGAATTCCGGCCGTGCGATCAGGCGTTGGACGAGCGAATGATTTTCCACGGCAATCCGCGACATGAGTGGAAGGCTGAGCGTTGCACATCGCGTGCGAAGGGCTCGGCGAAATGGAGAGCCAGTCGCGACCGTTGGGCGGCCGCGACTGCTAGGATTGGATGTTACTTGCCGGACAGGATGTCGTCGTAGATTTGCGCGGTGTCTTTTTCGTAGAGCGCGCCGGTGATGACGTTGAAGCCCGGAGGAATGCCGCCGGCGGCCATATTGGCCAGCGAAAGCGCGACATAGCTGGTCGCCTGCGGGTCCTGCCACTGGCCGGCATTGACATAGCCGTTCAGCACTTCCTGGGTGGTGTCGAGCGAATTGCCCCAGCCGACGACCGGGATTTCGCCCGGCTTGATGCCGACCTGGTCGAACACCCGCTTGATCGAGCCGGTGACGAGATCGCCCAGGCCGATGATCGCCTTCACCTTGGCCTTGTTGGCCGTGAGGTAGTCGACCATGCGGTTGATCACTTCAGCCTGATCAAGCGTGGCTTCCGTGATTTCATAGGTGATGCCGAGCGGCTCGAAGACGCTCTTGATGCCTTCTTCTTCCTGCACGCCATAGGTGGCGCCGGGGATTTCGACCGGCATCCAGACGAAGTCGCCTTTCTTCACCAGGCCTTTGTCGACCAGATACTGCGCCCAATGCTTGCCGAAGGTGACATTGTCGCCGCCGACATAGGCGTTGAAGTCGGCCTTCGGATCAGGCGTGTTGAAATTGATGATCGGCACTTTCGCCGCACGCGCTTCCTTGACGATCTCGATCAGGCTGCCCGGATCCGGGCTCGTGGTGACGATACCGTCGGCCTTGGCGGAGAGGGCGGCGCGAACCGCTTCCTGCTGCGAGGCGACATCGCCATTGTGGAACGAGGTGTTGACCGTGTTGCCGGTGTCCTTGGCCCATTGCTTGGCGCCGGCCAGGAAATAGGTCCAGACCGGATCGGCCGGACCGCCGTGCGAAATCCAGTAGAACGTCTTGGCCTGTGCCGCTGCTGGTACCACCATCAGCGCCACCAACAGGCCGTATAGAACGAGTCTTAGCCGTGTCAGCATTTGATTTCCTCCCGTTTGTAGATCGTCAGTTCAAAATCCGTCCCTTGTTCCGCGTCTTTTTGCCAGCGCCGGTTGAATGCGTCAGAGCATCCCCTTTTTCGACGGATGGCAAGCCTCCATCTGCCAAGCCTCCATCTGCAGGTGTAGTGGGCGTCTGACGGGGCGTCATCAGCGGTCCCATCAGATTGCGTCAGTTGAGGTGATTTTCCGACTGTCTGATAATTGGCGTGATTGCTTCGGGTCGCGCGAACGCGGCCTGCGCCGACAAGGGTCACGCCGGCGACCATCCTACGCCCACGGGGCCAGGTCCGCAGCGCTTGGCAGGGCGTCGACGACACCAGTTGCTAGATCAGATCGGCTCTGGCCAGCTCCCGCATCAGATGCCTGGCGCCATAGGTCCAGTGCGGGCAGTCCGGCGACAGCTGCACGCGGTTGACCAGCGCGCCGAATTTTTCCGACGAGATGGTGACGATGTCGCCGACCTTGTGGGTAAATCCCTTGCCCTTCTCGCCGCGATCCTTGGACGGAACGAACATGGTGCCGAGATAGAGCGCCAGCCCGTCCGGATACTGGTGGTGCGGCCCCATGGCCGCGGCGACCAGTTCCTCCGGCGAGCGGCTGATCTCCGCCATCGAGCTTGCGCCCTCCAGCGAGAACCCGTCCTCGCCCTCGACTTTCAGGCGCACGACGGCGCGCTTGACGTCATCGATGGAGAATTTGTCGTCGAATAGGCGGATGAAGGGGCCGAGTGAGGCCGAGGCATTGTTGTCCTTGGCCTTGCCGAGCAGCAGCGCCGAACGCCCTTCGACGTCGCGCAGATTGACGTCGTTGCCGATGGTCGCGCCGACGATCCGGCCGCTGGAGGCGGCGATCATGGCGATCTCGGGTTCCGGATTATTCCAGGTCGACACCGGGTGCAGCCCGACATCGGCGCCGAAGCCCACCGAGGCCATCGGCTGGCACTTGGTGAAGATCTCGGCATCGGGGCCGATGCCCACTTCCAGATATTGCGACCAGGCGCCGCGCGAAATCAGCTTGGCCTTGATCTCCATCGCTTCGGGCGAACCGGGCTTCAGCTTCGACAGATCGTGGCCGATCAGTCCTGCGATGTCGGCGCGGATGGCATCGGCTTTTTCAGCCGAACCGCGCGCCTGTTCCTCGATCACCCGTTCCAGCAGGCTGACGACGAAGGTGACGCCCGATGCCTTGACCGCCTGCAGGT
>NZ_RZTC01000044.1:33192-52230 GCF_004023165.1 Mesorhizobium sp. M7A.F.Ca.MR.176.00.0.0
GGTCGACCGGTGAGAGCAGGTAGGGTTTTGCTGGATCGCGCCCGGTCTCAAAACTGTTGGCGGCGATGTCATCGAGCGATCCGATCGGTCTGCCCTCGGCCGAGCGGACATGCGCAGCCGGGTCAGCCATCTCGCAAAGGTCGCGCATGGTTGGTGCCGCACGCAAGGTGATGTCGAAGACCGTGCCATCGCGCACCGCGACGACCAGCGGGTATGCGGCATCGCTGCTTCTGGCGCGTCCGACAAAAAGGCCCTCGGTGGGCAGGTGGGTCGGGTTCGTCATAGCGCTCTGTCCTCTGCGTGATCGACAATGTGGCGAAGTGATGGTCAATGTGGGCTGGCCGGATCGGCGCGGCACTTTCACCGGATTCCCGTCAAAGGTCTATCCCGTCGCAGACGATCGGAAACTCTGGGTCTCCGATCGTCTCGGCGGCAGTCCACAGACGAAAGCCAAGGCGCTCTTTCAAAATTGTGAAATTCTGACTAGGATTTTCACCAATCGCAGCGCATTCAGGTGACCTTTGGCGACAGCATTCTCCGATCCGATCTGGCGCAAGCCACAGACAGCTTCCACGTTTCAATCGCTTCCCAATGGCGAACGTGTCGATCTCGCCATCGTTGGCGGTGGCATCATGGGCTTGTCGACCGCCTTGCATGCCGCCCGGCTTGGCCTGTCGGTGCAGGTGCTGGACGCTGGCGAGATCGGCCAGGGCGCATCAGGCTTGAATGGCGGTCAGGTCATTCCCGGCCTGAAATACGATCCGGAATGGCTGCTGGAGCATTTTGGCCCGGAGCACGGCGAGGCGCTTGTCAATTTCGCGGCGTCGACCGCCGATGCGGTGTTCGAGCTGATCCGCGACGAGAAACTGGCGGTGCCGTTCGTTCGCAATGGCTGGATCCAGGCTGCGCACACCGAGGCCGCACTGAAGGCGGCGGTAAACCGTGATCGGCAATGGCGGGCGCGTGGTGCCGACGTCCGGTTGCTCGATGCGGCGGAGATCGCGGCCAAGACCGGTGCACAGGGTTATCTCGGCGGCTGGCTCGACCGCCGCGCCGGTGTGATCGATCCGCTCGCCTACACGTGGGAACTTGCTCGGGTCGCGACCGCGGCTGGAGTGAGGATAGCCGGACATCAGAAGGTGGTGCGGCTAGACAAAAGCGACGGCGTTTGGCGTGTTTCAACTGAAAACGGGGTGCAATTGCAGGCAAAGGCGGTCGTGCTGGCGACGAACGCCTACACGGACGGTCTGATCCCCGGTCTCGCCCAGACGATCGTGCCGCTGCATTCTTTCCAGATCGCTACAGCGCCGTTGCCGCCCAACCTGGCGGCCACGATCCTGCCGGAAGGACAGGCGGTGTCGGACTCCAGGCGCATCCTCGTCTACTACCGCAAGAGCGCCGACGGCCGGCTGGTGCTTGGCGGCCGGGGTCGCATGGCGCTGCCGACGAGCGCCGGCGACTGGGCGCATCTCGAGCGGGCGCTGCGGCGGCTCTATCCCGTGCTGTCCGGTGTCGCCATCGAGAAGCGCTGGTTCGGCCGCGTGGCGATGACGCCGGACCATCTGCCGCACATCCATGAGCCGGAGCAGGGCCTGCTGGCCGTGGCCGGCTGCCAGGGTCGTGGTGTCGGCCTGATGACCGCGCTTGGCGAGCGCATCGCCGGCTATCTCCAGAGTGGCGATGTCAGGCAATTGCCCTTCCCGGTCTCGCCGATCCGACCGATCCCGTTTCACGCCTTCCGCCAGGTTGGCGTCGCCGCGACCATCGCCTGGTACCGGCTGCTCGATGCGTTGGAGCGCTGACCAAAGCAATTCCTGTCAATGGGGTTCCGTTTGGGATTCCGCTTGACAGTTTCATGAATATGAAAAACTCTAAGATAATTTCAAATTTCCGATAGGCAGGTCGATGTCGGCCCTAGTTGCAACATCAGCGCCAGAGGCCCGGTCTTCTCAGGGCTTCCGGGTCGCCATGCTGCTGCCGGGCGCGCTGGTCACCTTCCTGCTGATCCTGTTTGCCCTCGGCCTCGTGCTTTTTCTCGCCTTCCGCGGCAATGACGGTTCGCTGCTCGGCGCCGGCTTCACCGTGGCGAATTTTGTCACCGTGGTGTCCGATCCGCTGTACTGGACGGTGACGCTGCGCTCGCTGATCATTGCCGCTCTGGTCACGCTGGCGACGGTCGTCACCGCTTATCCCGTCGCCTACTACCTCGCCTTCCACGCCGGCCGGCGGCGCGGCCTGCTGCTGTTTCTGGTGACGCTGCCATTCTGGACCAGCTATCTCCTGCGCGTCTTCGCCTGGAAGATCGTGCTCGCCTATAATGGCGTTTTGAACTCGGCGCTGATCGAAAGCGGTATCTGGTCCGAACCGACATTGGCCTTTCTCAACACGCCGGCGGCCGTCGTCGTCACGTTAGCGCACGCCTATGCGCCTTTCGCCATCCTGCCGATCTACGTGGCGCTGGACACCATCCCGAAATCGCTGATCGAGGCCGCTTCCGATCTCGGCGCGCGGCCCTTCACTTCCTTCCGCCGGGTCGTGCTGCCCAATTCGATGCCGGGCGTGCTGGCGGCAGCCCTTGTCGTCTTCGTGCCGACGGTCGGTGACTATGTCACGCCGGCGCTCGTCGGCGGCCCGGCCAGCACCATGATCGGCACGCTGATCCAGGCGCAGTTCGGCAAGGCCAATGACTGGCCGTTTGGCGCCGCACTCTCCGTCGCCGTCATGCTGGTCATCCTTGCCGTGGTGCTGGTCGCGCGTTTCGCCGACCGCAGATTTGGCAGCCGCACATGAGCGCTGCACGCACGCAGGGAGGCGGCCGCTGGCTCGGCGTCTACGTCATCGCCTATCTGGTCTTTCTCTATCTGCCGGTGCTGCTGATCCCGCTGTTTTCCTTCAACAACTCGATCCAGGCAGCGTTTCCGCTGCAAGGCTTCACCTTACAATGGTACGCGACACTGTTCGGCAATTCGGCGCTGACCGGTGCACTCTTGAACAGCCTCGTCATCGGCGCCATTGCCGCCACGGGCGCGACGCTGTGCGGCATCACCGTATCCTACATGGACCTCTACGGCCGCTCGCCGCTGGCCGCCACCATCAGCGCCATCGCAAGGCTCCCGATCCTGATCCCCGGCGTCATTGTCGGCATATCGCTGCTGATCCTCATCAACCTCATTGGTCTGGGGCCATCGCGCATTGCCATCGTTCTCGGCCACATATTGGTCGCGCTGCCGACGACCGTGGTGATCATGCGCAGCCGCTTCGCCGCCATCCCGAAAACCATTCGCGAGGCGGCGCTCGATCTCGGCGCCTCCGACTGGACGACGTTCCGGCGGGTCATGCTGCCGCTCAGCCTGCCGGCCATCATTTCGGCCTTCATGCTGGCCTTCCTGATCTCCTTCGACGAATTCATCGTTGTCTTCTTCCTCGCCGGCACCGAGCCGACGCTGCCGCTCTACATCTGGAGCCAGCTGCGTTTTCCAAAGTCGCTGCCGACGGTGATGGCGCTGGGCACTTCGATCCTGGCTGTGTCCTTCATCATCGCTGCAGCAGCTGAAATCCTGCGCCATCGCGGCTTGTCCGCCACGGCGCCAAAGCCCCCGGATCCATCACAACCAAAACAAACCAAGAGAGGAGAACTGCAATGGCATTCGACCTGAAATCGATCTCTGCAAAGACTGTTTGCGCTGGATTGACGGCGTTCGCGCTGGCGCTGTCGTCGACCGTCGCTTTCGCCGGCGACAAGCTGCAATATTTCACCTGGTCGGGCTACGAACTGCCCGATTTCAACAAGAGCTTCCTCGCCGCGCATCCCGATGGCGTCGAGGCCTCCATCTTCGGTGACGACGATGACGCCTTCACCAAGGTCAAGGCCGGCTTCCGCCCCGACATCGCGCATCCCTGTTATGACAAGGTGGCGCGCTGGAACAAGGAAGGCCTGCTGCAGCCGATCGACACCAAGCGCATCAAGAACTGGGATTCGATCTTCCCGGTGTTCAAGAACCTGCCCGACCTGCAGGCCGGCGACGGCAAGGTCTGGATGGTGCCATGGGACTGGGGCAACACCTCGATCCTCTACCGCACCGATCTGGTGAAGAACCCGGAAGCGAGCTGGAACCTTTTGTGGGACAAGCAGTATGCCGGCCGCATGGCGACGATCGACGCGGTGCATGACACGCCTGTGGTGGCCGCGCTGCTCGCCGGCGTCAATCCGTTCGACATGACGCCGGAGCAAATGGACAAGGTGGCCGAGAAGCTGCGCGAGCAGCGCCCGCTGCTCTCCAACTACACCACCGACATGACCTCCGTCGAACAGGCGTTGGCCAGCGGCCAATTGGTCGCCGCCATGACCTGGAACGCGTCCGCCACGTCGCTGAAGAAGCAGGGCGTGCCGGTCGAGTTCATGAAGCCGAAGGAGGGCATGCTGACCTGGGCCTGCGGCTTCGTCATGCTCAAGGACGCCAAGAATGTCGATCTTGCCTATGACTTCATCAACAGCCGGCTGGATGCCGACTCCGGCAAATACCTGATCCAGGCCTATGGTTACGGCAGCTCGCTGAGCTCCGCCTTCGCCACCGTGCCGAAGGCGGAATTGGAGAAATTGCAGCTGCCATCCGATCCCGAGGTGTTGCTGAAGACCACCATCTTCACCGGGCCGATGAAACAGAATGACGACCTCGCCAAGATGTTCGAAAAGGTCAAGGCAGGCGGGTGAGTTGAGGCCTGCCTTCTCCCCTTGTGGGAGAAGGTGGATCGGCGCGCAGCGCCGAGACGGATGAGGGGTGCGTGGCGGATCGCCGTCGTCGCCAAGCTGGAGCACCCCTCATCCGTCGCCTGCGGCGACACCTTCTCCCACAAGGGGAGAAGGGGGAGCTTATCGACGCTTCGCCGCGCTCCGATGGATAGACTGCAAACGAGGACGAATTGATGGACATGCTGGACGAACCGGCTGAGAAGCCGAAGGACGATGCCGATGTGCGGGTCGGCCGGCGCGTGCGGGCGCTGCGGCTGGAGCGCAATCTGTCGCTGGCCGATCTTGCTGCAAAAGCCGGGGTGTCGATCGGTGCGTTGAGCCAGATCGAGCGCGGCATGTCCTCGCTGCGCGTCAAGGTGATCTGGCCGCTCGCCGCTGCTCTCGACATAGAGCCGTCTGCGCTGATCGCAGACGGCAACGATGCCGTCAGCGATCTCTATTGTGTGCGTGCCGACAAGCGGCGGCAGATCCCGGTGAAATCGGAAGGCATTGCCAAGGCGCTGCTGTCGCCGCCGGGCGCGACGCTGACCGGCATGTTGGTGACGGTGGAAGCCAGTGGCGGCACGGCCGAAGCCTATGCCCATGCCGGCCATGAATTCGGCTTCGTGCTGGCCGGCGAGGTCGAACTGGTGGTGGATTCGACAAATTACGTGCTGAAGGCCGGCGACAGCTTTGCGTTCAAGAGCACGCTTTTGCATGCCTTCCGCAATCCCGGCGCCGAGCGTTGCCAGATCCTCTGGGTCAACACCACGAAGCCGTCCGAGGTTCGCGATGGCGCCTGATCCACTCGTGCGACTGCAGGCGGTCTCGAAGATTTTCCCTGGCGGCATCGTCGGGCTCGACGCCGTCGATCTCGACATTATCAGCGGCGAGTTTGTCACGCTGCTCGGGCCGTCGGGTTGCGGCAAGACCACCAGCCTGCGCGTCATCGCCGGTTTCGAAAGCCCGTCGAGCGGCAAGGTGTTGCTCGATGGTCGCGATATCACGGCCCTTCGGCCCTTCGACCGGCCGGTCAACACCGTGTTCCAGGATTATGCGCTGTTCCCGCACATGAATGTCGCCGAAAATGTCGGCTTCGGTCTGTCACTGCGCAAACTGTCTGGAGCCGAACAGGCAAAGCGCACCGGCGAAGCCCTCGACATGGTCGGTCTCGCCGACAAGCTTGGCGCCCGCGTCTCCGAACTGTCGGGCGGCCAGCGCCAGCGTGTCGCGCTGGCGCGTGCCATCGTCTGCGAACCACGCGTGCTCCTGCTCGACGAGCCGCTGTCGGCGCTCGATGCGCATCTGCGCGAGCAGATGCAGGTTGAACTGAAGCGGCTGCAGTCGCGGCTCGGCACCACCTTCGTCATGGTCACCCACGACCAGACCGAAGCGCTGTCGATCTCCGACCGCATCGTCGTCATGAACAAGGGCCGCATCGAGCAGATCGCGCCGCCGGCCACCCTTTACGACCGGCCCGCCACGAAGTTTGTGGCGAGCTTCATCGGCACCATGAATCTCCTGCAATCGCGCTTCGTCGGCCGCGATGGCGATCGCTTGCGTTTCACGGCCGGCACCCTGCCGCTGGAGGCCATTTCTGAAACCGGCCAGCTACTCGGCGAAGGCGAGGTGCGGACCATCGGCGTGCGCCCGGAGGATTTGCTGGCGATGGCCGAGGCGGCGCCTGGCACCGCGCCGGTGCGCGTCAACAGCGTCGTCTTTCACGGCCGCACGCTGCGCCTGCATGCCGAGCTCGGGCAGGGCGCCCCTGTTGTCATCGATGCACCGCGCCAGGCCGAGGGTTCCCAATTCAGCGTCGGAGACGTGGCGCATATCAGCCTGCGCCGTGGTGCCAACTGCCCGGTGCTACCAGGTTAGTTTCAGCTACGTTAAAAACCGAAGCATCCGTTCGCGCCGCTCCGTGGCTACAAGCACTACGCCGATTGGGCGACCAACTTCGAGGTCAAGGGCATCATCGGCTACGGGCCGTCGTCGCCCTGACTATGTGGACCTGTCAGCCGGCTGTGAACAAAAGACCATGGAACTAAGTAGGAATTGACTCGCCGGGGAATATATTCCTAGTTTGGCCGATGCCGGAATTGAGCAGCCGACCGCGCCGAAATGTGCAGACCCTGTGCCTTGCGCACGAAGTCGGGCAACTCATTCGTGTTCGATGCCGGCACTGCAACATCACTCGGCACTATCTGCCCGGCGATCTCGCAAAGCTTGTGGGGGATATTCCCTTTTGGGACGTCGAACGGCATATGCGGTGCGAGCGCTGCAAGCTTCGCGAGCTTGATGCCAGCATTATTTTGCCGAGCGCCGCTGAACGCTTGAAAATTCGGGTCAGGCGCCTTGTCGAAATCCGCATGGTTCGCCGGGTGATCTGGCGAGACGACGATTAAGAAAGCGGCTGATTAGTCGATCCTGCGGCCTAGAACAGAGACCCTTGAGTTGGCACCTGCTGCGGAAACTTGATCTGCGTGGCGGGCTTCTCAACAATTACCAATGCATCGTCCGGCGCTGTCTGCTGCAAATGCCTCGCTTCTGCCCACGGCGCTATAAGCCAGGCCTGGGCATCTTCCGGCGTGGTCAGGATCACGGGCATAGCCTTCTCATGGATCGGCGCGATGACGGCGTTAGGCTTGGTTGTCATGAAGGCAAATAGCTCGAAGTTGCCAGGACCATCCTTGACCTTTCTAACGCCTTGCCAACGGGTCCAGAAACCAGCGAAGAAGAACAGCGGCCGGCTCTCGTCACGCGCAAACCAATAATTGCGCTGGATGCCTGTGTCTGGGTCTTTGTCGTTCGGGGTAGGGCTGGGTTCGGCAAAGCTGGTCACCGGCACGACGCATCTGTGCTCGACGCCGACATATTGCTGCCAGTGCGAATATTGCGGATTGCGCACGTTGGTGGTGCCGTAGTCCGCCTTGCCTTTTATGCGTTCAGGTGGCGTTGGCAAACCCCAAAGCAGTTTCGCCAGCTCACGCTCCCCATCCGCCGTGTTGCGAACGACTAGGCCAGGCTGATTGGGATAGACGTCAAGCGAAGGCTCAAGGTTGCCGCTGACGTCGCGCATTGTGCGTGTCCATTGGCGGACCGCCTCTTGCGTCGTGGTAATATTGTAGAGGTTGCACATTCACCTAGAATTGCGGAATTGGCTTGTGTCCGCAACCGGATGTGCGGGAGCGCGATCTGCACGACATTATCATCCTGACATGGCTTGTCAGCTACGACGCGGCCCGACGATGGCAGGGCAGTAAGCTGTTCCCTACTTGCAGTGCGTCTGAACAGGAGGAACACAAATGACCATCGCGGAAATTGCCAAGGATTTCACCGAGCTGCTCAAGCAGGGCGACAACGAAGCCGCTGCCGAGAAATACAATGCAGACGATATCGTCAGCCTCGAAGCCATGGAGGGGCCAATGGCTATTGCCCGTGGCAAGGAGGCTCTCAGGCAGAAGGGCCAGTGGTGGCAGGAGAACAATGAAGTGCATGGCGGCTCGGTCGAGGGTCCCTATGTCAACGGCGACCAGTTCGCGGTGCGCTTCAAGTTCGACATAACGCCCAAGGCTACCGGCGAGCGCGTCACCATGGATGAAGTCGGCCTCTACACGGTCAAAACCGGCAAGATCACCGAAGAGCGCTTCTATTATTGAGGCCGTGAAATACCATCGGCTTGCGGGAACTCGATCTCGTCGCTGGAGGTTGAAAAATAAGTATGGCGGCCGGGACGATGTCCCAGGCCGCCATGTAAGAGGCTCAAATGGTCTTCACGTACTGCGCAAGCTGATCGGCCACCGTGCCCCAGCCGTCGAAGAAACCCATCTCTTCATGGTTGTTGCGGGTCGCCTCGTCGCGATGGATGGCGGTGGCGGTGTAGCGCGTGCCCTTGCCGTCCGGCTGCAAGGAAATGACAGCGGTGATTAGGGGTTCCCCAGACGGCCGGTAACCCGGCAACAATGCATCCGTCCACACCAGCCGCTCGTTCGGCACGATTTCGAGATAGCAGCAATGGCGGTCGTTGACCTCGGTTCCGTCGGGCGACTGCATGCGCGTGCGGAACAGCCCGCCCGGCCTGAGGTCGATCTCGCAGTCGGTGATCATCCAAGGCTTCGGCGTGAACCATTGCTTGACGTGCTCCGGCGTCGTCAAGGCGCGCCACAGCAATTCGCGCGGCGCATCGATGACGCGCTCCAGCACGAGGTCCAGCCTGGGATCCGGCTTGAGGGGATAGATCATTTTTCTGTCTCCTTGAGGGTCATCACATAGGCGTCGAACTGGTCGAGGCGGCGCTCCCAAAGCGTGCGCTGTTCGGCCAGCCAGTTTTCGGCGAGTTTCAGCGGCTCAGGTGCCAGCTGATAGGTCCTGACCCGGCCGGTCTTTTGCGAGTGCACCAGCCCGCAGCCTTCCAAAATCTTGAGATGTTCGATGAAGGACGGCAGCGCCATCTCGAAAGGCTGCGCGAGTTCGCTGACCGAGGCGGGACTGCGGTTCAGCCGCTCGACAACGCGGCGTCGCGTCGGGTCGGCAAGAGCGCGAAAGATGCCGTCGATCGGTGGAGGGCTCGGAGTTGGGGTCTGGAGGCTTGTCATTGATTGGTCCTGAGGCGCTGTCAAAACACTTAGGAAAATTCCTTAGTGTTGGCAAGGGCAAAACCGAAGGCCTGCCGGGGCAGCGCTGGCAAAGCGCGCAGAGCGTCCTTAATCTGCGGTCAGATTCGAAATCCGAAGGGCCACTGTTTTGACGATCACCATGTACGGCATCACCACCTGCGACACGGTCAGGAAGGCACGGGTTTGGCTGGATGGCCATGACGTGGCCTACCGGTTTCACGATTTCAGGGCAGAGGGACTGGACGCGAAGCGGCTCGATGGCTGGGTTGGCAAGGTCGGCTGGGAAAAGTTGCTCAACAGGGGTAGCACCACGTTTCGCGAGCTGCCGGACAACGACAAGCAGAGCCTCGACGAAAAGAAGGCCAAGGCGCTGATGCTGGCCAAGCCGACCGTGATCAAGCGACCGGTGCTGGAGGTTGGGGATCGGATTCTGGTGGGGTTCAAGGCTGATGTTTATGAGGCGGTGGTGAAGTAGGGCAGCGCATACACCTCACTTCGTCATCCTATGGCGAAGCAAGGAGCGGAGCGACGCAGCGCAGACCATAGGATCCATGCCGTGATCTATCCGTGTTGCAACGGTGCAGATTCTGCTCCGCTGCGCCTTTCGACTGAGGTCGCGGCATGGATCCTCGGGTCAAGCCCGAAGATGACGAAGGTCTGGCTAACGATGGCTAATTGTGAGCGCTTGCGCTGAGATACCCCGCCAGCGCCACCGCATTGTTATGCGCTTCATCATGCGCGCCATAGAGCAGCGTCACCTTGCCGTGGCTGATCAAGCCTCGCAATTCACTCACCGCCTCGCCGTTCCCGTCCAGCTCAGCACGATACCGCTCCTGAAACTCCGGCCAGCGCGCCGGCGCATGGCCGAACCACTTTCGCAGGTCGTCGCTCGGTGCGATGTCCTTCAACCACAGCGTCAGCGCAGCGTCTTCCTTGCTGACACCGCGCGGCCAGATGCGGTCGACCAGAACCCGCTGCCCGTCATCGGGCGCGGGTGGCTCGTAGATACGCTTGACCGCCAGGTCGAAGGCCATCGCACCCTCCGTACGGTCAAGCCCATTCACCCTTGCGCATGACGGGCACGCGGGCGCCGTCCTTGTGGACACCATCGATGTCGATCTTGTCCGAACCGATCATCCAGTCGATGTGGATGAAGCTCTTGTTGCCGCCGCGCGCCGCGATCTCGTCCTGGCTGAGCGAGGCGCCGTCGACGAAGCACTTCGAATAGCACTGGCCGAGCGCGATATGGCAGGCGGCGTTCTCGTCGAACAGCGTGTTGAAGAACAACAGCCCGCTTGCCGAGATCGGCGAGGAATGCGGCACCAGCGCCACTTCGCCGAGGCGGCGCGCGCCCTCATCTGTATCGAGCACCTTCTTCAGCACATCCTCGCCCTTCGATGCCTTGGCCTCGACGATCCTGCCTTCTTCGAAACGCACCGAAATGTCGTCGATCAGCGTGCCCTGGTAGGACAGCGGCTTGGTCGAGGAGACATGACCCTCGACCCGCCTTGCATGCGGCGTGGTGAAGACCTCCTCGGTCGGGATGTTGGGATTGCAGGTGATGCCGTTCTTGGCGGTCGAGGCGCCGCCCATCCATTCATGGCCGTCCGCCAGCCCAACGGTCAGGTCGGTGCCCGGTCCGGTGAAATGCAGCGCGTGGAAATTATGGCCATTGAGCCATTCGGTGCGGCTGCGAAGCGCCGCGTTGTGCGCCTTCCAATTGCCGATCGGGTCCTCAACATCGACCCGCGAAGCGGCGAAGATGGCATCGGCGAGCTTCACGACCGCAACATCGTCGGCATCGCCGGGGAAGACCTGTTTGGCCCAGGCGAGGTCCGGATAGGCGACGATGTTCCAGTTGATGTCGAAGCCGGTGATCTTTTCCAGCGCCGGCTGGTAGGCCATCGAATTCGCCTTGTTGGCGCGCGCCACTTTCGCCGGATCCTGTGCGGAGAGCAGCGACGGATCCTCGCCGCGCACGGCAAGCCTGGCCGCATTGTTGGAAAAGGCCTTCGCCATGCCTTCATAGAGCCAGCCGGCGGCGCGGTCGAAGCTCGCATCGGCACCGAAGCGGTAGCGGGCCAGCGTCATCTCATCATCGTTGAAGATCGGCGTCACCAGCCCGGCGCCGGCCTTGTAGGCATGCTCGACGATCCGCCTGGTCAGCGGCAGTGCCGCGATGGACGACGTCAGCACCAGATCCTGCCCCGGCTGCAATTGCAGTCCGACCTTGATGGCGACTTCCGCCAGCCTGTCGAGCTTCACCGGGTCGATCGATGCGGAAACGCCGCGCGAATGTGTGGTCATGATCCTGCCTGTCGTAGTTTGATGTCCGACCCTACATAGCTCGGTGCCTCCGTCCTTGCCACCGCGATCGCGCCGGCGGGTTCTGGGTTTACGGACCCGAACCGCGCCATGGTTGCCTCGATCTCTTCCCTGATCCAGAGCTTGAAATCACGGACCTTACGGCTTTCCGCCTTGGTGCTGGAGGTCACCAGCCAATAGCCGAGCCCGCTCTGGGCGCGGATTCCGAAAGGCGCCACCAGCCGCCCGTCGGCCAGCGCGTCGGCGGCGAGCAATTGCCAGCCCAGCATCACGCCATGACCGGCAATCGCCGATTCCAGGCACAGCATCGGGTCGGTGAAACGCGCACCCTTGAGGAAGGCAACAGGCGGAACGCCTGCTGTCTCGAACCAGCTTTCCCAGTTGATCATTGCCCGCTCGTCGGTGATCGCGCAGGTCTGGGCAAGGTCCTCGATCGACTTCAGTTTTTGGGCGATCGCCGGCGCGCAGACCGGGAAGACTTCCTGCGCCAAGAGCAGTTCCGCCCGCCCGCCAGGCCATTTGCCGTCGCCAAGCCGGATGGCGATGTCGATGTCCGAGTGATCGAGATTGGCCAGCCGCACCGAAGCGTCGATGCGCAGCAGCACGTTGGGATGTCGGTCGAAGTGGCGAGATAGCCTGGGCAACAGCCACTTCGAGGCAAAGGCCGGCGCCACCGAAACCACCAATGTGCATTGCGTAGCCTCGTCGGCCAGCGCCACGGCCTGGGCAAGCTCACGAAATCCAGCACCGAGGCGGGTCGCGAAAACGGCGCCGAATTCGGTCAGCACCAGACCGCTCGCCGTTCGCTCGAACAGCGCCTGGCCGAGCTGTTTTTCGGTACGGCTGATCTGCTGGCTGACGGCGCTGACGGAAACGTTGAGTTCACCGGCCGCCGCCGCCAGTGATCCGAGACGGGCAACGGTTTCGACGGCGCGGAGGCCGTTGAGATGGACGCGGTTGAGCATTTGAGTTTTTCTAAACTGATCCGGCTGAAATCTCAATTGAAAGGCATGTCGAAACGGCAGATTTTGTCGGGAGGGACAGACTTGGGGAGCCGGAAATGTTAGGGATTTTGTCGTCGTCGCTGAAGGTCTTTTTCACTGCGAGCGGGCCGTATGAGCAGCGCCGGGACAGCGAGGCGCAGAGATGGCAGATCGATCCGCTTTCGCATCCGGTGCTGAACACCATGTCAGAGCGCGAACTGGGCGATGTGCCGTTCAGGCTGACGGCACGGCGGACAGTGCACGAGACGGCTCCGCTGTCCGCCGGCGGCCGCTGCTGAGCAGGCGCCAAGCGTTCCGACATAGGAAGTCGAGGCGAGCACCACGTCCCGCGCACGCACTGGCCCAACGGATGGCGATTGTTTCAGCGATCCCTGTACTTATTGTGCAGTGCAATGACATCAGCCAACTCGACAGCACTGCGTTTCGCTTTCGCCGGTATGATTGCCATGGCTGTCGCCATGGGCATCGGCCGTTTCGTCTACACGCCGATCCTGCCCGGCATGATGCAGGAGTTGCATCTGTCGCCTGCCGATGCCGGCTGGATCGCGTCGGCCAATTATCTCGGCTACCTCGTCGGCGCGTTAGCGGCGGCGGGCGGCTGGGCGCATGGGCGCGAGCGCCTGCTGATGCTGGCGGGGCTTGGCGCCAGTGCGGTCCTTGCCGCGCTGATGGGGCTGACCGAAGCGATGGCGGCCTTTCTCGCCATCCGCTTTCTGGCCGGTCTGGCCAGCGCCTTCGTCATGGTGTTCATGGCCAGCATCGTTTTCAGCCATATCGCGGCTGCCGGTCGCAACGACCTGCAGGCCTGGCATTTCGGCGGCGTCGGGCTCGGCATAGCGGCATCGGCGGCGATGATGGCGGTGCTGGTCGCCGAGCATTCGGGCTGGGCGGCAGGCTGGCTGTGGTCGGCGGCGATTTCGGCCTGTGGTTTCGTCCTCGTGGCTCTGTTGGTCAATGAGGGTCCGCTCGGCGACGGCGAAGTCTCCCGCGAGCCGGCACTGCGGATGGACCGGTCGTTGGTCAAGGTCATCATCGCTTACGGCCTGTTCGGCTTTGGCTATGTGGTGACGGCGACATTCCTGGTCGCCATCGTCCGGCAAGGCGGCGGCAGCCGCATCTTCGAGGCCATGGTGTGGATGGTCGCCGGTCTTGCGGGCTTTCCCTCGGTCTGGTTCTGGCAGAAGATCGCGGCGCGGACCGGCCTCTATGCCGCCTATGCGCTGGCGTGCTTCATCGAAGTTGCCGGCGTCACCGCCAGCGTCGCCATCGGCGGCGCCACCGGGCCGCTGCTTGCCGGCGTGCTGCTCGGCGGCACCTTCATTGCCATCACCGCCTTTGGCCTGCAGGCCGCCCGGCAGCAGGCGCCAAGCGCGCCGCGGCGGATCTTTGCCCTGATGACGGCTGCGTTCGGCCTTGGCCAGATCATCGGGCCGGTCGCGGCCGGATTTCTGGCGCAAATGTCCGGCGATTTCTTCCTCGCCTCGATCACCGCCGCAATCGTGCTGGTCGTCTCCGGCGCCATCACATGGTCGGCTGCGCCAAAATCGCCATGATTGTGAGCTTGCTGTGCCGGGCATCGGGCACGGGCATTTTCTTTCCCACTAATGTGTGACTTTATGCCCGCTGCCGTCAGCTGATTTGCGCCCAGATCGAGGAATTCGCCACAGTGTTCGTATCGTTTTTTCCAAAGCCGAAGCTGTTTTTTAGCTCGGCGGTCGTCTGGAGCCTGCTTGCCGTCTTGCTCTGGTTCTACGCAGGGGAACATTTTGGTGGTGTTTTCGGTATGCCTCCAGCTGCTCCCGATGCGCCGCCGATCATCGGTGTCTCATCATTCTGGTCACTGCCGTTTCTATGGTTCTACGTATATTTTGCCGTCGTAGTGGCGCTCTTCTACGCCTTTTGGGCTTGGTATTCGCCACACCCATGGCAGATCTGGTCCATTCTCGGCTCTGTGCTGATCCTCTTCATCACCTATTTCCAGGTTCAGGTGAGCGTTGCCATCAACAACTGGTACGGGCCATTTTGGGATCTGATCCAGAATACCATTTCGGGCAAAATAAAGATCACCGCTGCCGATATCTACTGGCAGATTGCTACATTCATGGGAATTGCCGGTGTAGCCGTGGTGGTCAGTGCGCTTACTGTATTTTTGGTAAGTCACTATGTCTTCCGTTGGCGCACTGCAATGAACCAGTTTTACATGGAAAACTGGCAGAAGCTGAGGCATATTGAGGGTGCCTCACAGCGTGTCCAGGAAGACACGATGCGTTTCTCCACGATCATGGAGCAACTCGGCGGCAATTTGATTGACTCGGTGATGACCCTCATCGCCTTCACTCCGCTGCTCATAGCCCTGTCGGTTCACATCACGGAATTGCCGATCGTGGGTGTGATACCGCATCCGCTGCTATTGTCGGCTATTTTTTGGGCCTTGTTTGGCACCGTGCTTCTGGCTGTGGTCGGCGTTAAATTGCCTGGGCTTCAGTTCCGGAACCAGCGCGTTGAGGCGGCTTATCGAAAAGAATTGGTCCTTGGTGAAGATGACCCGAATCGAGCACAGCCACCTGCTGTGAGAGAATTGTTTGGAAATGTAAGAAGAAACTATTTTAGGCTGTATTTTCACTACGTGTATTTCAACGTATTTCGCTACCTCTATTTGCAAACGAACAACATATTCTCTTTGATATTGATGGCGCCGTCCATTGCGGCTGGTGCGATCACTTTAGGTTTGTTGAATCAAATCAGCAATGCGTTCTCCCAAGTGACATCGTCGTTCCAGTATCTTGTAAACTCGTGGCCAACTGTGGTTGAGCTGATCTCGATCTACAAGCGTCTGCGCGCTTTCGAAGCCACTCTGCATGGCGAGCCGCTGCCGGAAATCGACCAACGCTATCTTGACCGCCAGGCGCAGGCGCCCGATCCAGCTTGACTGGGGTGTGAAAGTCGGCGGCTCAGCCGCCGACTGAGACCTGCCTTTGGCCAGCGTCCTGTCGCGAAACATAATCGCGAAAACTGATGCATTCGACATCGGCTTTGACGCAGACGTCGCCGGCAAAGCGCTCCAGCGCGTTCCAGTAGGCGCCGTCATTCATCAGCGCGAAGTGGAAGCCGAGTTCCAGTGGAATGCGTTTTCCCGCATACTGCTTGTCGAAGGCGGCGCGGAAGGCAGCATAGGTCCGGTTGGCGAACTCGCCCGCTTGGCTTGGCCGCTCGAAGCCGCCGGAATGCCTGACATACAGATTGTAGTCCATGGCGATAACCGGCCGCGACTTCGGTCCTTCCGGAATCTGCGGCAGGGAAAAGTGCATGATGCCGTTGCTGGCCGTCGGTCGGGCAGGGCCCTGCGAGACGCCGCTGGCATCGAATTGATATCCGGCCGCCGGCAGCGCCTCGTAAAGCGCCTTGCCGGTCGACAGATACGGCGCGCGAAAGCCGACCACCGCATGCCGCGCGAAATCCCGCCAGCCCTGTGGTTCGGGTGCAATGCCGTTGATCGCATAGGCGTTCTCGAGAATGTGCTCGAACGAACTGAACTCTTTCAGCCAGTCGGCCTTGCTCCAGTCCTTGCCGTCGAAATGGCCACAGCCATGGCTGGCGATATCGTGGCCTTCATGCGCGGCAAGGCCGATCTGTTCGAGCCGCTCGGTGACTTCCTGCTTCGAGGCGGCAAAGCCGATGTTGGATTTGCCGGCGCCTTTGCCGGGTGCGGTGTATTCCTTGCGTGTCTCCGTCGACAGCAGGAAGACGCAGGAGAGAAAATAGGTGAAGTGCGCGCCGGTGCGCTCAGCCAGTGCCCGGCTGCGTTTCCACTGCGAAATGTCGCGGGCACTGTCGAATGAGATGATGACGACCTGTTTCGGCTTTGCCGGCGCCAGTGGATCGGCCAAAGCCCCACCGGCGGCGGCGAGTGCCGCAAGCGAAAACGCAACAACGCGGAACGGACGAAGCATAGGCAATCTGATCTTCACTCGGGGAACGTCTGCAAGCCGGCTATCGCCTAAATGTGGCGTGGGTGCGATTGGCCTTTTCGGCTGCTTGTCCGGGGCAAACATCCGTTTGCCCCGGACAATAGGCGATTTTCCGGTTGAACCCCTTCCATGCCGGCAAAATTTCGCTAAAACGCGGGCTGACAAAGGCCCGACGGGGCAGGAATGGTTTGATTGATGTCCGACGACAGTTTTATCCGTGAAGTCAACGACGAGATCCGTCGCGAGCAGGCGCAGGCGCTGTGGGACCGTTTTGGCCCGGCCTTGATTGTCATTGCGGTCCTCGTGGTGCTCGGCACCGCCGCCTTCGTCGGCTATCGCTATTGGGACGAGACGCGCGCCAACCGCTCGGGCGATGCGTTCTCGCAGGCGCTGAAGCTTGCCAATGACGGCAAGAACGATGAGGCGCTGACTGCGCTCGATCAGTTGGAGAAGGATGGCTACGGCGCCTATCCGCTGCTCGCCCGTATGCGCGGCGCGACCGTCAAGGCGAACAAGGGCGATGTTCCCGCCGCCGTCAAGGATTTCGACGAAGTCGCCGCCGACACAGCCATTCCCCAGGGAATTCGCGACATGGCGCGCCTGCGGGCAGCGCTGCTGCTCGTCGACCATGGCTCCTTCGCCGACGTGTCCAGCCGTGTCGAGGCACTGACATCCGACACCAACACGCTGCGCCACACGGCGCGCGAGGCGCTCGGCCTTTCCGCCTGGAAGGAAGGCAAGACGCAGGATGCGCTGAAACTGTTCGACCAGATCGCCGCCGATGACGGCGCCCCGCGCAACACCCGCGAGCGCGCAACATTGATGTCCGAGCTGATCCGCGGGTCGGGCAGTGCGTCGTGACCTTCAAAGTCGCCATCATCGGCAGACCTAACGTCGGCAAATCGACTCTTTTCAATCGGCTGGTGGGAAGGAAGCTGGCGCTCGTCGACGACACGCCGGGCGTCACCCGCGACCGTCGCGTCCATGCCGCCAAGCTTTACGACCTGCATTTCGACGTCATCGACACCGCCGGCTTCGAGGACGCTGGCGCCTCGACCTTGCCCGGCCGCATGCGTGCGCAGACCGAGATCGCCATCCGCGAGGCCGACCTGATCTTCTTCACCATCGACGCCAAGTCTGGGCTTTTGCCTGACGACAGGACCTTCGCCGAGATCGTGCGCAAGTCCGGCAAGCCGGTCGTGCTGGTCGCCAACAAGGCCGAGGCGAAGGGCGCCCAGGGCGGCATGCTGGAAGCCTGGGAACTCGGCCTTGGCGAGCCGATCCCTGTTTCGGCCGAGCATGGCCAGGGCATGCCCGATTTGCGCGACGCCGTGATCGGCGCGCTCGGCGAAGCGCGCGCCTTCGGCGAAGCAGAAGGCGAAGACGAAGACGTTGCTGCCGGCGAGGTTCTGATCGGCGAGGATATCGCCGATCCGGATGCCGAGCACACCTATGACGACACCAAGCCAATGCGCATCGCTGTCGTCGGCCGTCCCAATGCCGGCAAGTCGACGCTGATCAACGCGCTGATCGGCGAAGAGCGGCTGCTCACCGGACCGGAAGCCGGCATTACCCGTGATTCGATCTCGGTCGACTGGGATTGGCATGGTCGCCGCCTGAAATTGTTCGACACGGCCGGCATGCGCCGCAAGGCCAGGATTCATGAAAAGCTGGAAGTGATGTCGGTGCAGGACGGTCTGCGCGCCATCCGGTTTGCCGAGATCGTCATCATCGTGCTCGACGCCACCATCCCCTTCGAGAAGCAGGATCTGCAGATCGCCGACCTGATCATCAGGGAAGGCCGGGCGCCGGTGATCGCCTTCAACAAATGGGATCTGATCGACCATCCCCAGGAGCTTCTGGCCGAACTGCGAGAGAAGACGGAACGGCTTCTTCCCCAGGCGCGCGGCCTCCAGGCCGTACCTGTCTCCGGCGAGACCGGGCGCGGCCTCGACAAGCTGATGGATGCCGTCATCAGGACGCACAAGGTGTGGAACAGCCGCGTCTCGACCGGCAAGCTCAACCGCTGGTTGGAAGGCATCCTGGCGCACCACCCGCCGCCTGCCGTGGCCGGACGCCGGCTGAAGGTCAAGTACGTCACCCAGGCCAAGACCCGGCCGCCGGGTTTCGTTGTCCAGTGCTCGCGGCCCGATGCGATGCCGCAATCCTATGTCCGCTATCTCTCCAACAGCCTGCGCGAAGCCTTCGACATGCCCGGCGTGCCGATCCGCATTGCGCTGCGCACGTCGGACAATCCGTTCGCCGGTAGGTCGAACAAGCGCAAATAAGCGGTCGGGCTCGAATGAGCCCCTTTGCTCGCGGGAATTCTCCGCAAAATTGGCGGGACAGCACCCCCCTCTGGCCTGCCGGCCATCTCCCCCGCAAGGAGGGAGATC
>NZ_RZTC01000045.1:0-50668 GCF_004023165.1 Mesorhizobium sp. M7A.F.Ca.MR.176.00.0.0
GCAGCGTTGCGGTGCCGAGATCATTGGCGCCGACATAGCGCGCGATCTCGTACATCGATTGTCCGACGCCGACTTCCGCCGCCAGATGAATGACCGCGTCAACGCCTTCCAGCGCATTGGCGACCGCCTCCCGGTCCCGGACATCGCCCTTGATCAGCTCGGTCCCGGCGGGAAGCGCGACGGCTTCGCCCGCATGCACCTGCTCCAGCAAGGCATCGAGGATGCGAACCGAATAATCCTGCTCGACGAGTTCCTGTGCGACATGCCGGCCGATGAAGCCGCAGCCTCCTGTAACCAATATGCGTTTCACGACGACTCCTCAGACAAGTAACCTCGGCGCCCCGAACTTTTCGGCAAAAGGTTTGTTCCCTTTGCTTCAACAAAGTTCCTTTGGCCGGCTTCGTTGGGAGCCGGCGCCGCGATCACCGCGCTGTGCTGGAACATTGACGCCCTTGTGCTGTTAGGACGCCCGACAGCCCGCGCGTCCCATGTGGCAACGCCGATCAAAGGAGATTTCAATGTCTCAGTCGCAAACGACCACCAACCATGACGAAATTCGCAAATGGGCCGAGGAGCGGGACGGCCGGCCGGCGGTGGTGCGCACCAAAGGCGAGGGCGGTATACTGCGGATCGACTTCGGCGAGCCCGAGGAAGCATTCGAGCCCATCGAATGGGACGAGTTCTTCCGGATATTCGACGAGAATGATCTGGCCTTTCTGTATCAGGCCAAGACCGGTGAGGGGAAAGCCAGCCGTTTCAACAAATTCGTCGAGCGCAATCAGAAGGGCTGATGACGCCGGTCAAGCGGCCTATCTGTACGGCCAAGTTTTCGAGATGTGGTGAACAATGACGCCCCCGGGGCTTGGAACTTCAGCCTGAGAGGCCTTGGAAGGTAAAACTAATGCATCAGTTTTGCGCCGCGGGTTTTCGCCATCTCTCGCATGATGCCGTTGAGCCAGTTTTCAGTGGATTGACCAAGCTGTCTGCGGTCGACATCCCGGATCGCTTGCTCGAGCGTCCTCTCGACGAGCCGATCCGATGCGTCGACGTCTCCCAGCAAAAGGCGCGCCGCAAGTCGCAGTTTGGGCAAAAGCGCGAAGACGTCGTCGGACGGGTCCGGTCCGGGGGTCGCCCGCCCGGATGCCTGCGGGGGAAAGAGTGCGTTGAACACCGCCTGGCTGCCCGAGGATTTCCGCAAATTGCTGGCGTAGCGGAGATGATCGGGAATGGCGATGTCGTCATCGCCACTGAAGAACACGAAGGGGACACCCCGGCGCATCAACTCATCGGCGATTGGAAACACGCGTCGGCCATTGAGATTGACGTCGAGGATTGCAGCTTCGGCCGTCCCGGTGTGTTTGGAAGCCTGTTCGACGGTTGCAGCGGGACCAAGGATTATGGCGCCCATATTGCTGAAAAACCGCGCAAGATCTCCCGCCATCGTCCATTCGTCTTCGACTATCAGAATATGCAGCCCCCGCAGGTCGCGCACGTCGTCATCCTTTCTTGGAACGGAGATTAGAATGCAGAGGATTTGCTTTGCGAATTCTGTCATCCAAGGCCGCCTGCAACCGTTTCGCAAGCGTCAGCATGCGATCCGGGACGGGCCCCGCATGGGAACCTTCGAGCGATCCAGGCGCTCCTGATACCACCGGCGTCGGGAGTTTTATGTCAGCAGATCGTTTTGCCATTGAACCACCATTGATATCGGGTTCAACGTCATCCCTGACGTCTTGTTCCATCCGTCTTGCGCGCTATATGGTTGTGTCCTGTTCGATCCGGCCTTGAGGAGACTTCATGTCGGGTCGGCGAAAGGGGGACATGCCGTGACTGCCCGATCGACTAGATTTCCCATCGTGGGCATAGGCGCGTCCGCGGGCGGCATTCCCGCGATGGAGGGCCTTTTCAAGGGCGTGACCGGCCAGCCCGGCATGGCGTTCGTCATCATCACGCATCTCAGCCCCAACAGGGAGAGTCTGTTGCATGAGGTTGTCAGCCGCTACACCGAGATGCCTGTTTCGGTGGTCGAGGATGGCACGGTGGTTCAACCTGACCACGTCTATGTGATGCCGCAAAACGTGACATTGGCCATTGAATCGGGGGTGCTGCACCTGCGTCGGCCCAATGGGCTTACCCAGGAGCGCAAGCCCATCGATATCTTCTTCAGCGCACTGGGTGAAGACCAGGGCGAATATGCCGTCGGCGTTATCCTGTCGGGCGGTGATTCCGATGGAACCCTGGGCGCCAAGGCCATCAAGGAGCGGGGCGGGTTTATCGTCGCGCAAGCGCCGGACGGCTACGGGCCGCGCAATCCCGACATGCCGCAGAGCGCTATTGCCAGTGGGCTCGTCGATGTCGCAGTGACTGCCGAGGAGATCGGGGCGAAGCTGGAGGCTTTCGCCCGCGGCTTCGACACGCTGGACGGGTTGGCGGAAGACGATGGCGATGAAACGCCCGACATCGACAAGGTGCGAGAACAAATCTACGCCATTCTGCGCAGCCACTCCGGCCATGACTTCTCGGGCTATAAGACCAAGACGTTCCTGCGCCGCGTGAAGCGACGCATGCAGATCGCCCAGGTCCATTCCATCAGCGGCTATATAGACTGGCTGAAAAAGGATGCTCGCGAGGTGATGAACCTTTTTCGCGATTTGCTGATCAATGTCACCAACTTCTTTCGCGACCCCGATGCCTTCGAGTTGCTCGAGCGAAAAATCGTACCACAACTGTTCGAAGGCAAGACAGCCAGCGACACTGTCCGGGTCTGGGTTCCCGGATGCGCCACGGGCGAGGAGGTGTTCTCCATCGGCATGCTGCTGCGCGAACACATGGAGACGCTTACGGTCGTTCCGCGCGTCCAGATATTCGCCACCGACATAGACGAGCCGGCGCTGGCGGTGGCGCGGGCGGCACGCTATCCGGAAGCCTTGCTGCAAGGTCTTTCTCCCGAACGCAAACAGCGGTTTTTCAACGGCGATGGCGAAAGCTATGTCCTCAGCAATGAGATACGCGAACTGTGCATCTTCTCGCCGCACAGCGTCATTCGCGATCCACCCTTCTCGCGCATGGACTTGGTCTCCTGCCGCAATCTGCTGATCTATTTCGGCCCGATCATCCAAAGCCGCGTCATCCCTGTCTTCCATTATGCGCTGAAGCCGGGCGGTTACCTTTTCCTCGGCACCTCAGAAAGCGTCGGGCAGCACGACGATCTGTTCGCCACCATCGACAAGAAACATCGCATCTTCCAGGCGCGGGAGCATGCCTCACCGCACATCAGACTGCCGGCCCTGCTCGGGGAAAGCCATTCCAACCTCTTCCCATCGGAAAGCGCCGTCTCGAAGAAGGGACTTGTCGGCTATCCCATGCGGCAGGCGGTCGAGGCGCAGGTGCTGGAACGATTCGCGCCGCCGCATGTCCTGGTCAACGCCGACGGCGATGTCGTCTATTATTCGGCCAGGACCGGCAGATATCTCGAAGCGTCACAAGGGATTCCCAGCCGGCAGTTGCTGACGATGGCAAGGCGTGGGCTGCGGCTGGACCTCCGCGCCGCACTGCGCGAAGCGACGACCACACGCCGCACAGTGGTGCGGGAAAACCTGACCGTGGAGGAAGACGACGAACGGGTCCAGCCGATCAGGCTGACGATCGAGCCCCTCGCCGAACGCGGCAATGGCGAGCCGCTTTATCTCGTCCTGTTCGAACCGTCGGGGCCGACCCAGGCCCGGTCCAACGAAGGTGGCGGCAGCCGTGACAGTGACACCACCGCCGATCTCGAGAGGGAACTGCGCGACACCAGAGAGCGCCTGCAATCGACGATCGAGGAATACGAGACCGCGCTGGAGGAGGTCAAATCGTCGAACGAGGAACTCGTCTCCGTCAATGAGGAGGCGCAATCCACCAATGAGGAACTCGAAGCCTCGAAGGAGGAGATGCAGTCGCTCAACGAGGAGCTCAACACGATCAACGCCGAGTTGACGGCCAAGATAGAAGAGCTCGACCACGCCAACGGCGATCTGCGCAACCTGTTCGAAAGCACCGACATCGCGACTATTTTCCTCGACCGCAGCCTTGTAGTCCGCACCTTCACGCCGGCGGCGTCATCCTTCTTCAGCCTGCGCCCCTCCGATGTCGGCCGGCCGCTGACGGATCTGTCGAGCCAACTCGACTATCCCGAGTTGAAGCAGCACATCGACAAGGTGTTCGAGACGGGCGAGATCCTGAATCACCATCTGGCACGCGATGCCAGGGGCCTGTTCCACATGGTCCGCATCAATCCCTATCGCGACAAGGGAAACAGGATCCAGGGCGTGGTGGTGACACTTGTCGATGTCACCACGCTGGCACAGGCGGAAGAGCATCAACAGGTGCTCATCTCGGAACTCAACCACCGGGTCAAGAACATGCTTGCGGTGATTGCCAGCATTGCAAGCCGCACGCGGGAAAGTTCTGATACGAAGGAGGAGTTCGCGGACGCGCTGATCGGTCGCCTGCATGCCATGTCGCGGGCCTACGGCCTGCTTACCCGGGAGAGATGGAAGGAAGCCTCGGTCAGGGAATTGCTCCAGCAGGAGCTCGAACCATTCGGCATCGAGCGGATCGAACTCGATGGCGAGGATGTCAAACTAGGTCCGCAACAGGGGCTTTCCCTGAGTATGGCCATTCATGAACTGGCCACCAACGCGGCCAAATACGGCGCTTTGTCAAAAACCGATGGCAAGGTCAGTGTGCAATGGTCGATCGAGGACGACAGTTTCACATTTGGCTGGCGAGAAAAGGACGGCCCTCTTGTAAAGGCGCCGTTGGACAACGGCTTTGGCCTGACCCTATTGCAGGGAGAAATCGGTTACAGGCTCGGCGGCCACGTCGAAACCGCGTTCCACAAGGACGGCCTCAGCGTCCAGATCGCGTTTCCGGCAAACCACAAGGAGGCGCCGTGAGCGACGACAAGCCGCGCGTTCTGGTGGTCGAGGACGAATGGCTGATCGCCGAAGACATCGCGTCACGCCTGCGTGCGGCGGGTTATCCGGTGATTGGCCCGGTCTCGTCGGCCGCCGCGGCTCGTCAGCTTATCGATGCAGGCAAAGCCGACGTGGCGCTGCTGGACATTCAATTGAACGGTGAAACAAGTCTGCCCGTGGCCGAAACATTGCTGGCTCGCGGCATCCCCTTCGCCTTCATGACCGGATTTGGGCCGCGCGACGTTCCCACACCCTTCCGAAACTGCAAATTCGTGCCGAAGCCGGCAGGCGACGCTGCACTTCTCAACACCCTGGCCGACCTGGCATCGCTTCGTCCCGACAAACACTCGTTATGAATTCAAGAGGCCGGTTTCGATCAGTCCAGGGGCTTGTCCGTCGGCCTAGGCGTGGTGCTCGCCTGACGCGGCCGCCCCGCGTTTCGATTGGCAACCGGATTGTCCAGCGGCGGGGCCGATGGCCGGGACGTGCCGGCGGTTTTCGGCGTCAGCGGCTTGGCACCGGCATCCGTGTCACTGGCGTCCCGTCTCGGGTGCGGCAGAGCATCGGCGTTCGGAGACCGGACGCTGGGTTTGGATGTGGAATTCTCATTGCTCATGGCGATAGCTTCCTTCGCAGCGGGCGGGCACGACAGTCTCGTCGCCCTGAGTTTATTCTGCGGGTCAACCGCCGCCACGGTCGAAAGTTCCAGGTGCCTCGGCAGCGTCGGTGCTATCCTTGGCGGGAATCCGCGCAAGGTGGACCCCGCGCGAGATGCCGACATCTCAGCCATGCGGTCGCATTACCACCTTGATGCAGCCATCCTGCTTGTCACGGAACGTCTTGTAGAGGTCCGGTCCCGCTTCGAGGTCTGCCCGGTGCGTGATCACGAAGGAGGGATCAATGTCGCCCTTCTGCACCATGGCGAGGAGCGGTTCGAGATAGCGTTGCGTGTGCGTCTGACCCATCCGGAAGGTCAGTCCTTTGTTCATGGCGGCGCCGAACGGAATATGATCGACGAGGCCGATATAGACGCCGGGCACCGAGATGGTGCCGCCTTTGCGGCAGGAGTAGATTGCTTCGCGCAGTACATGCGGCCTATCGGTGCCGAGATAGACGGCAGCCTTGACCTTGTCGAGCATGGAGTCGGCACTGGCGGCGGGATCCGACTCGGTCCCGACACAGTCTATGCAGCGATCCGGACCGCGGCCATCGGTCATCGCCATCAAAGCGTCGTAGATATCGGAATTGCTGAAGTCGAGCGTCTCGGCCTTGCCGTGCTCGCGAGCCATCACCAGCCGCTCCGGCACCTTGTCTATGGCAATGACGCGGCCGGCGCCGAGCATCCATGCGCTCTGGATGGCGAACTGACCAACCGGACCGCAACCCCAGATGGCGACGGTTTCGCCTGGCTCAATGCCGGCGTTTTCAGCTGCCATATAGCCGGTGGGAAAGATGTCGGAGAGGAACAGCACCTGTTCGTCGTCCATTCCCTCGGGCACCTTTATCGGACCGACGTCGGCGAAAGGAACGCGCAGATATTCGGCTTGCCCTCCCCAATAGCCGCCCACCAGATGCGAATAGCCGAACAGGCCAGCCGGGGATTGTCCCATCACTTCGGCAGCCTGCTTGGCATTGGGATTGGACCTGTCGCAAAGCGAGAACAGCCCCTTCTGGCAAAACCAGCACTCGCCGCATGAGATGTTGAAAGGCACCACGATGCGGTCGCCCTTTCTAAACTTCGAATGGCCGCTGCCGACTTCCACGACCTCGCCCATCGTCTCGTGTCCGAGCACATCGCCCGACTTCATCGTCGGCATATATCCGTTCATCAGATGCAAGTCCGAGCCACATATGGCGCAACAGGTGACTTTGATGATGACGTCGCGATCATCCTCGATGGTGGGATCAGCCACCTGGTCGCATCGAATGTCGCCTTTGCCGTGCCATGTGAGCGCTTTCATGATGGTGCTCCTGCTTGGAGAAGGTCGGCAGAAGACTCTGCCGGACTTTTTTTGGTTTGCTTGAAGGCCGAAGGTCAGTCTTTGGACGCTGAACCCGGCTCGGCCATCTTGCGATGCTGTTCGGCCAGCGTGCCTGCCGGCGTCACATGCGCTGCGGCGACCTGCAGCTTGTTCTTCCAACCGCTGATGATTTGTTCCTCACCGTCCATCATCGCCTCGTAGCCTGCTTTGGCGACATCGGCGGGATTGTCCTTTTCATCGGTGCCGACCTTGGTATCCATCATTTCGGCGCGTTCGAAGAACCGCGTCTGCGTTGCCCCGGGCATCAGCACGGTGACTGTGACCCCTGTGTCCTGCAACTCATGACGCAGTGCGATCGAGAAGGAATCGATGAATGCCTTGGTGCCGTTGTAGACCGCCTGGAAAGTGCCGGGCATGAAACCAGCGATCGATCCTGTGAAGAGGATGCGGCCTCGGCCGCGGCGTGCCATCCTGGCTCCGAGTTGATGCGCGAGATAGACGGTCCCGGTGATGTTGGTGTCGATGATGCGGCGGATTTTTTTCCAATCCTGATCGACGAAACCACGGCCGAGCCCACGTCCGGCATTCAGGAACAACAGGTCGACATCGCGATCGCCGATCCCGGCGATCAAACGATCGACACCTTCCTCGGTCGCCAGATCGGCCTCGATGGCTTCGACAGTCACACCATGCGAACCGAGCGCCTCGGCGGCCTGCCGGATCGCAGGTTCGTCAGCGGCTATGATCAGATGGTAGCCGTCCCTTGCGCACAGTTTGGCGAGTTCCTTGCCGATGCCGCTTGAGGCGCCCGTCACCACGGCCAACTTTTCATTCTTCATCACGTCCTCCGAACCTCGCTTCGGCCGAACCACTATCGGGGTTGATTGTTCCGTGCGGGTTGATGCGCGGCCATCCGAGCCATGAACGATGCGGCGTGGAGAGGTGGAACAACTCAGGTCGATGCGAGTTCGATGTCCGTGCAGCGTCGTTGCTCCCCCTTTTTGATGCTGCATGATCGGGTCCCCTCAGCCTGGTCCAGCCCGCGCGTGCCCTGTCCGGGAGGCGCGGGCTTTTCGTGATGGCGACGGTGATGTTTTGAGATCCAGGAGGGAACAACAAACCCGTTCGGCAGTTCGGGGCGCAGGAGGAATAAAATGCAATACGCCGAAGAAATCGCGCTCAGGCGCGTGAAAATGCTGGTCGAACAATATGTCGTCGCCAGGAGCAGGAGATATGATTTCGTCTCGACGGAACTTGCCTGCAAGGCCATTCGCCAAGTCGTACGAAGTCCGATCGAAGACGCCGAGCTAGACCATTTGCTGGCTAGAAGCGCGGTCAAACAGGGGCTCTCGGTGCGGTTCGACCGGATAGGTCATTGGCAGGCGGCTTCGCCCGGACTCAGCCAGGAGAAATCAGCATGAGGGGAGTGTTCTTGATGTCAGCGGCATTGCTCGCCTTGGCGGGGTGCAACGACAATGCCGATCCAGCCAAGTCCAAGACGGATACTTCGAACAGCCAGCCCGTCGACAAGAATCCCACGACGGACACCAACCCGACGCCGCAGACCAGCACCGGCGGCGACCAGCAAGGTACGCAGCCAACCCAGCCGGCATCTCCCAAGCCAAGTGGTGGCTAGGCCTATGGAGCGACGCAACGCAATAATCTCGCTGGTGATAGCGGCGGTCATCATTGTCGGTTTCGTCGTGGGCTTTTTCTACGTCGATATGGGCTGGCAGACCTCGCCGCTGAAACGCGCGCCGGAGCAGAACCAGGGCGGCAATGCCCCCGCGGATACCGCCCCGGCTGCCGGCGTCCAGAAAAATCCCAGGGAAAACACGGAAATGCCGGGGCAGCAGTGATCGACGGCCGGCAGCAACAGGCGAGGCGACGTCGCGGTGACGGTGCCGAAGTGAGTTCGATACAGCACGGATCTGGAGTGTGGATGATGGGCATCCTTTCCGACCTCGACAAGAAACTGACGGACAACATGTACGAGCATGGCAGCGAATTCACCGATGCGGGTTCGGATCTGCCCGAAGCAGTCGTTGAAGCGGTCGAACGGCTGATGTTTTTCATCCAGCCCGACGCGCGCGACACAGTCAGAACTCAGGTTCTCGGCCTCATTCACGAATACAGAATCCAAGACGCTCCGAACGGGGATCGCCCCGCCTGACCTTCAGCTTACGCTGATGCGGCAATTGAAACCGATCGGGACCTGGCTCGCCGCCTCGTGCTCCGGATCGGCGGGCGCGGTCGTTGACGGACCCGACGAATGCTCTAGATCAGATTTACGCCGGCCACGGTTTTGTTGGGTCGGGGGAGACTATTCGGTGGCGCACCAAACGCCTGATTTGATCGTTAGACGCCGCTATCTCAGGCTCGACTGCTTGTGCTTGCTGTCGATGATGTTGTCGGCATGCTCATCTTCCGATCAGATCGAGCAGCAATCACGAACAGCGGCCTCCGCATCGCAGACCGTGTTGATGGCGCTGGACGCCTGGGCGGCAGGGGCGGCGCCGACCGCATACACGGCGGGTACGCTGCAATCGATCGGCAAGACGCTTGCCGATGCCGGGGCGCAAATCCGGTCCGCCGAAACCAGTGAACCCGCCGAGCAAGCTTCGCTGACGAAGGCAGTCAACGATTTGTCGGTCGCGGTGGCACGTGCAGAGGCCGGATTGCAGGCGGGCGACCGGCCGGAAGTCCAAGATGCGCAACAGGATCTACGGCTGGCGTCGCGTTCGCTCGCTACCGCCTACGCCAACTATTTCGCGCCAAAGCCATGAAGAAGCTCATGGAAATATCCCTCGGCGTCGTCACCAGCGTCGGCGGCTTCCTCGAAGTTGGGTCCATGGCGACGGCGGCGCAGGCAGGCGCGATGTTTGGCTTCCAGTTGATCTGGGCGGTGGTGCTCGGCACCATCTGCATCATCTTCCTTGTCGAAATGTCCGGCCGGTTCGCGGCCGTGAGCCATCACACAATCTCCGACGGTATCCGCGAGAGATTCGGCTTCAACGTCTTTCTATGGCCGTTGCTTGCCGCCCTGCTGGTCAATTTCCTGGTGCTGTCCGCCGAGATCGGCGGCGTCGCCATTGCACTCGAATTTGCCACCGGCATAGGCTTCCAGTGGTGGGCACTGCCGGTGACTTTGTTGGCGTGGCTGCTGCTTTGGAAAGGCACGTTCGGCTTCATCGAGAAGGGCGTATCTATTCTCGGTCTGGTGACGCTGTGTTTCGTCGTCGGAGCGGTGATGCTGAGACCCGATTGGACGGCAGTCGCAAGGGGCGCCGTGCCTTCGCTGCCGGTCCACGATGCCGCCAATTACTGGTTCATGGCGGTCAGCATTCTCGGCGCCTCGATATCGCCCTACCTCTTCATGTTCTATTCCTCGGGGGCCATCGAGGACCGGTGGGACAAAAGCTATCTCGGAGCCAATCGGGCCATAGCGGGGTTGGGCATGACTTTCGGGGGGACCATCTCGATCGGCGTGTTGATCGTGGCCGCTCTCGTGCTCGCCACGCATGGCGTCACCCAAGTGGATGACTATCACCAGTTGCCGTTGATGCTGATACCTATATTCGGCTTCTGGGGCTTCGTGCTGTTTGTTGCCTCCCTCGGCATTGCCTGCTTCGGCGCCGCACTAGAGGTCGGGTTGCAACAGGCCTATCTTGTGGCCCAGGGTTTCGGCTGGAATTGGGGCGAGGATCGCAAGCCGCGCGACGATCCGGGTTTCAGCGCCACCTACACGATATCATTGCTTTTGGCGGCTATTCCCATCGCGCTTGGTCTCGATCCGCTGAGGCTCACCATCTTCTCCATGGCGCTGACGGCAGCCAGCCTGCCGCTGACGGTCGTTCCTTTCCTGTTTCTGCTGAACGACAAACGTTATGTCGGCGAGCATCGCAATGGCATTTTGTCGAATGCCGCCGTCATCTTCATCATCGCGCTCGGCTTCGTACTGGCGGTGGTGACCATCCCGCTGCAGATATTCGGAGGCACATGATGAAGTTGCTGCGTGATCTCCTGGACAAGCAGGTGGTCGACCGCGAGCAGGTCAAGATCGGCAAGGTCGACGGGTTGGTGGCGGAGTTGCGGCCCGGCAAGCCGCCTCGGATCATTGCGATCGAGCTCGGCTCCATCACCCTGGCGCGTCGTCTCGGCGCACGGCCTGGGCGCTGGATAGCGCGGCTCGCGGTCAAGCTGGGTGGCAGGCAACATGGCGAGCCGCATCGGATCGCCTGGCAGAAGGTGAAAGATATCGGCATCGATATCGAGTTCGACATCGACGTGCGAGAAACGTCGATCTTCGCCTGGCAGGACTGGTTGCGCGACCATGTCATCGGGCGCATTCCGGGAGCTTGATGATGACCACGGTCAATCTCGAGCATCTGTCAGGGCGACGCGTACTCTCGCAACGCGGCAAGAATGTCGGCTATATCGAGGAGATCCGCGCCGAACGGGACGGTGACGATTTCGTCGTCACCGAATTCCACGTCGGGGTCTACGCCGCTTTCGAGCGTCTTTCGGCCTCGGCCATAGGTGTGGCGGTGCTGGATCTTTTCCGATTGCGCCGCCGCGACGGTCTATACCGCATCCCTTGGGACAAGCTCGACATCTCCGATCCCGCGCGACCGCGGCTGCTGTGCCCAATGACCGAACTCTCAGGCATGAAGGGCGCACCAGACCTCCAGGAATAGGTCGTGGAGCCGCATCGTCGGGATCATTCTCAGCGCAGCATGCTTGCCGTCAGGAAAACCACGGCTGCTATCAAAACGACAGCTGCAATTACCAACACCGGCCAGTTGCCGCCGGGCCGCAGTTCCGGCTCGCCTTCGACCGGGCGCATGGCATTGGCAAAGCTGGCATCGTTTTCGAAATTTGGGCGAGTGCGCGGCGGACTTGTCCCAGCGACCGGATTTTGCGTGTCCGCGGCTTCGGCGTCTGTCTCAAGCGGGGCAATGGCGGGATCGAACCCCGGCGTTTTGTCCTGCGTTGCTCCTGCCTGCACTTCGCTTCTGGCCGCGGCAGGCGTGGGACTTGAAACCTTGATCATGATTTCTCCCTTTCGAACCAATCTCGGCAGAGTCGCACTTGCAGGCACCGGCGAGGCGACCCACCACGGTCAGACTTGCTCGCTCAGCAGAATCTTGGCGTCCTTGGCCGCAACGATGAACGCCTGTCGTGCGGTCTTTGTAGGCTTTTCGCCTCGCATGACGGCAAGGCACGCTCTGATCGCGGCAAGACGCCTCTCGGATGTCGGCTTTGGCCAGTCCCGCAGCAGCACTTCGGCTGCGTCCGACACCGAAACCACAACCCTGTCGCGGTCTATCCGGCCAGGTTGAATGATAATCGGCTTTCTGAAATGTCCAGTACGCACATTGCCTCTCCGGCGGGATGCACTCTATTCGACACGTCGCTGCAAGACTGCGCGTCGCGACGCGTTTAACTCCGCACTCGTCGATTTGTTCCAGAGCATCTGGCGTTTGAAACAACTAGCCGATGGCCATCCGTGCGCCCTGTCCCAAGACTTACAGCAGATCTTTCCGAAGGAAGACTCGGGCATGTCCAGGGATCCCGAATTCGACTTTGCCGAATTCCTCGAACCCGTGCTGCATGTAGAATAGCGGCGCCTGGAAACTGCTCGTCTCCACGACGGCCTTCTTGCAGCCCCGCCGGATGGCTTCTTCCTCGATCGTCGTGAGAAGTTGTGAGCCAAAGGATTGGCCACGCAACTGCTCAGGCAGGAAGAACATGTCGAGAAACAGGAGCCCAAGCTCCGTCCTGCCCCAAAGCCCGCCCCAGGTCTTTCCTGACTGGTCGCGAAGCTCCGCTCCGATATCAGCTCGGTCGTCGATCCCGGTCTGTGCGATGTTGTATTGATAGAGCGCTGCGGCGGACTGCGCTCTTTCATCGTCGCTATAGGTCAAAGTGGTTGTAAATCTCTCGGATCGGAATGACATGCATTTTCCTCCTGGTGGGCACAGGCATGAGATCCGCCGGCAACGTCGGTCACGGCCAAGATGAACTCGTTGCCAACGCCAGAAATAAATCCGGCATCCATCTCGGGCGCCTTCGAACGCCGTGGGCTTTGTCTGATGGTCTTCACAAAATATTACGTGAGGGAACGTTCGCGCCTGACTCGTCTTAGGCAATCGAGGCGGTTGTCGCCTCGCGGATTGTGAAGGAGAAGAACAATGCCTAATCAAGGTGGTAGCCACGAACAGCACGTGAAGGCAGGCCAGCAGAGCCACAAGAACGCCGACAACAAAAACCGTCAGCAACAGCAGGCCTCTGGTGGTGGTCAACGGCAGCAGGGCGATGGATCCGGCATGCGTGGTGGAACCCACGAACAGCATGTGAAAGCTGGCGAACAAAGCCACAAAAACCGCTGATCGCGTGTGATTTCAGCAGACCCACCCCGAAGTATCGGGGTGGGTCTGATTGCATCTGAAAGGGTACCGACGAAGAGGGCGCGAGGCCGGGTCGCGAAGTCGCCCGGCGGCTTGGCGCCGGCGCGACGACGCCCAGTCAGGCAGCTTGCTGCAGGGCGCGCTCATTGACACCGCCTTCGCCCAGCCCGGAAAGCGCTTCGTCCGTCGCGACCTCCTCTTTCAATGTCTCGTTGAGGAGCTTGACCACGTCGCTCTTGCCAAGCTGTTCAGCCCACGCGACCAACGTGCCATAACGCGCGATTTCATAGTGCTCGACGGCCTGTGCCGCGCCGACCAGTCCTGCATCCAGCGCCGGGTCACCCTTGTATTCGTCGAGAATTTCCGACCCTTCCTCAAGAATGCCGTCGATCGCCGGACAGGTCTTGCCGCGGGCCGGTTTGTCCATAAGTTCGAACACTTGCTCGAGCCGATCGACCTGGCCTTCGGTTTCCATGCGATGTTTCTCAAAGGCCGCGGCCACCTCCTCGGATTCGGCGCCCTTTGCCATCTTCGGCAAGGCTTTGAGTATTTTCTTTTCAGCGTAGTAAATGTCCTTCAGCCCATCGAGGAACAAAGCCTCCAGTCCTTTTGTCGTCGCTCTTTTTGCAGTCGCCATGATTTGTCTCCCTTGGATTGTCATGAAAGCTCACCGGCGGTGTAGCCATGGACTAACTTTCCATGGAAGCAGTTGTTCCCTGGGCGCGACTCGGAAGGGGCAGCACGCCAAATACCGCTTTTGTCGAGAGCCGATCGCTATCAAAAGGCGATGGACGATGACGGTGTGAGAATCGCCGGCAGTGACGGAGAGCACCGGGGTTCGTCGCGCCATATGGAGTAGATGGGAGTTCATATACGAAATCATATTTACATATAAAACAAATCATGATGATCTTGCAGTCGTGCAGCGCGGCTAAGGTGGTTGGTTCCGGCGTACATCGCTGAGCCTGAATGCCAGCAGATGATCGTGCGCAAATGAAATCAACATGATGTCGCGGTCGAGTCAGCCGTGCATTGATCGGATGTAGGGAGTGCGGCATGCCCTTTGATGTCATCGTTATCGGAGCCGGCGCAGCCGGAGCTGTTCTTGCTGCCCGGCTAACCGAAGATGCTGCCACGAACGTGCTTTTGCTGGAAGCGGGGCCGGACTACCGGAGCGGCGAGCAACCTGCCGAGATGGCGAGCCCAAATCCCTTCAACCTGCTTCTTCCCGACCATTTTCAGCAACAATACATGTATCCCGACCTGATGGCTCGTCGCACGAAGCGGCAGGAACACCGGGTCTACTGGCGCGGCAAGGGGCTTGGCGGTTCGACGGCCGTCAATGGGCAGATTGCCATTCGCGGTGTGCTCCATGCATTCGACCGCTGGGAGGAAATCGGATGCAAGGGCTGGTCGGGAGCCGACGTGCTGCCCTTCTTCTGCCGCCTGGAGGATGACCCGATCGCGGCCAATTTTCACGGCAGCGGCGGCCCGATTCCGATCTACCGCGCGCCTGTCGAAAGCTGGGGCAGCGTCGACAAGGCCATGCGCCAAAGCGCGATGGCTCTCGGCCATCCCTGGCATGACGATCTCAATGCTCCGGATGCCGAAGGGGCTTGCACCTATCCCATCAACAGTCGAGCCGGCAAGCGCGTGTCGGTCAATGACGGCTATCTGGAAGCTGCCCGCGACCGGCCGAACCTTACCATCATCGGGCAGGCGACGGTGGACAAGGTGCTTTTCGATGGCAGGAAAGCGATCGGCGTTTTGGCCATCGTGGCCGGGCTAGTTCGCAAATTCGAGGCGCCGCTGGTCATCGTCTCGGCCGGCGCCATCCACTCTCCGGTCATCCTGCAGCGCTCGGGCATCGGTCCTGCGGCTCTCTTGAAACGAAAGGACATCGAGGTGCTTGCCGACCTGCCGGTCGGCGAAGGTTTCTTCGACCATCCTTATTGCCGCATCGAACTGAAGCTGAAGCCGGGATTCAAGGCGACCGATGTCGACGCGCGGCATACCAACTGCTGTGTGCGGATGAGTTCGGGCGTGCCGGGCGCTGAGCGCGACGACATTCTCTACGTCGCCATGAACCATGGCGGCATCGGCGTGGAGTCCGACAGCGCCCAGTTCGGCGAGGCGATGGTCAATCTGATCCTGATGGAGGCCAAGAGCCGCGGCACCGTGCAACTGCGTTCCGCCAACCCTTTCGACCAGCCGCTCGTGGAAGAGAACATGCTGGACGATCCAATGGATCTCCAGCGCATGCGTATCGCCTATCGCCACCTTGGCGAGATTGCCCGGCAGGCGCCGATCCAGGCGATCGCCGAGCGCGTCCTGCTGGGGGATTCCGATCTGCCTTTGTCATGGCTCGAAACGGCAAGCGACGAGGAGGTCGACAATTTCCTGCTGGCGCAGTCTTCCGATGCGCAGCATGGGATCGGAGGCTGTTGCATGGGAAGGCCCGGCGAGGCCGTGGTCGATCCGGAATGCCGGGTCTACGGTTTGGAAGGACTGCGGGTTATCGATGCGTCGATCATGCCGCTCGATTGCCAGGCAAACACCAATCTCACCTCGATCATGATTGGCGAGAAAATGGCCGACAGCCTGCGCCGGTCCACCTGACAGCTCGAGGGCAAGCCCGCGCACAAGGCGCGGGCCTTGGAGTCAGCGGGTGATATCCACGGTAATCGTCTTCAGGTCGCACATTTCCATCAGCGTGTGCCGACCCCCGGTGCGGCCGAGGCCGCTCTGCGTCCCGGCGGCGCCGCCGGCAGGAATATGCGGCTCCCAATAACAGCTCATCTCGTTGATGTTGACGATGCCGACCTTCAGGCTTTCAGCAAAGGCAAAGGCGTTCTTGATGGTGCTGGTGAAGACCGCGGCCGACAGGCCGTAGGGGCTGGACGCCGCAAGTTCCATCGCCTCCTCATCGGTCTCGAAGATCAGCACGGGTGCGATCGGCCCGAAGGATTCCTCGACATTGAGCAGGCTTTCCCGGGTCAGTCCTGTGACGATCGACGGCTCGAAATAGAGATTGGTGGCAAAACCCGACGCCACATTGCCGCCGGTGACGATCTCGGCGCCACGCGCGCGGGCGTCCGCGATGTGGCTGAGTACCTTGTCGACGGCCACCGCATTGTTGATCGGACCCATCGTCGTCGCGGGATCGAAAGGGTCGCCCATTTTCACCTGCGCGGCCGCTTTCACGAGACCTTCTATGAAACGGTCATGGACGGATTTATGCACCAGCACGCGTTCGGTGGCCGTGCAGATCTGCCCGGCATTGGCAAAGCAGCCGGCCCCGACCTGGGCGGCGGCCATGTCGATATCGGCATCGGCCAGCACGATGGTCGGACCGTTGCCGCCCATTTCGAGCAGAAGCGGCTTGCCCGCTCCACGCCGGGCGATCGTCGCGCCTGTGACAGAACTGCCGGTGAAGCCGATGGCATGGGTGCCCGGATGAACGACCGCCTCGTCGCCCACCTCCGCACCGTCACCCAGAACGAGATTGATGGCGCCGTCCGGCAGGCCCGCCTCGATGAAGCATTCGACAAGTGCCGTGGCAATCAGCGACGTCGTCGGCGCCGGCACCCAGACGACGGTGTTGCCCGTTGCGATGGCCGGTCCGAGATAATAGAGGCAGGGCAGGGCGAGCGGGAAATTCCAAGGTGTGATGATGGCAAAGACACCCTTCGGCTGCAGGAAGCTGAAGGCGCGCTTGTTGGCATCGGCAAGCGGAAACGCCGCCGTCTCCAGCCACTTCATCTGCTCTGCCGCATTGCGGAAACCGAGAGCTGCCGCCGATGCTTCGGCCTTTGCCTCGCTGTGGAAGGGTTTACCCTGTTCCAGGCAGAGCAGGCGCGCGAGTTCCTCGGCGCGCCTGTCGATCGCGTCGGCGATGCGCATGCACAGTTGAGCGCGTGCGAAGGTTCCCATCTTGCGCATGGCCTCGCGTGCGCCTTCGGCGGCTTTCACCGCGCGGCCGACATCGGCGCGGGTGGAAAGTGAGAGATAGCCGAGGTGCTCGCCCGTCGACGGACTGTCGATTTTCAGGAACTTGCCGGAGCTGCCGGCAATCCACTCGCCGCCGATACGGTTGATGCCGATGCGGGCGGCTGCTTCCGGCTCCGAGACGATCGCCATGCCGCGCAGGTTGGGGCCTTCGAGAGAAGATTTGAAATGGACTGTCATCATGCGTTCCTTTGGCCGAATTCGGATTGGATGTTCAAAATGGCGGCGCGGCTGCGTTCCACGGCTGCGATGAAAAGTCTGCTGCCGGCCTCCGCGCCCGCCTGCGACGGCGTACCGATGACGCCGTTGCCGCGGATGGCTTCGAAACGGCGCCAGACGGTGACGGCAGGCGCGGCGTAAAGGTGAGGATCCGGCCAGGATGGCGGGGTGCCGCCCGGCGGGATGAGATCGCGGCGAACGCTGTCGCCAAGCACATGCATCATCAACGAGGTTTCAAGCGCGCAAGCGTGACCGGTGCCTGTAGCGGCATCGGGCAGGGCCTCCGCCGCCACGTCGGCGATGAGATCGAAATACGAGAAACCCGCGGTGACGATGCCACGCTGGCCAAGGGTGGTGATCGCCACCTGGATCGCGGCGCGGTTTCCGCCATGGCCGTTCAGCATGACCGGCAGGAAGCCGTCTTCGGCAAGGCAGGTGCAGAGATCGACGAGAACGGCGATGAAGGTCTGCGGGCTGAGGCTCATGGTGCCGGAGAAGGAGCGATGATGCTCGGACGAGCCATAGGCGAAAGGTTCGGCGACACGCATGGAGGCCTGTCCTTCCGCCGCGGCGAGCGCAACCGCTTCCGCAAGCCAGCAATCGACGCCGAGCGGCAGATGGGGGCCATGTTGCTCGACAGCGCCGAGCGGCAGAATGACGACGGGTTTATGCACGCCGGCTGTCGCGTGTCTTTCCGTATCCGGCGAGGTCATCAGCGCAAAGCTGGACCCAGGCGGGATCGGCAATGCCGGAACTGGCTCGCTCATCGTGCTGCCTCGACAAGCCGGGCCTTGGCGTAGGTCATGCCGGAATCGGCCAGGAGAGCGACCATGATGATTGCCCCCTTGTAGAGTTCGAGGCTGGACGGGTCCGTGCCGAACACCCGAAGCGCCGTCGTCAGCAGGCTGACGATCAGGGCGCCGACGACCGCGCCCCACACCGTTCCCCGTCCGCCGAAGATACTGGTGCCGCCGAGCACGGCAGCGGCGATCGCGTCCAGAAGCAGCGAGGTACCACCGATATTGGGCGTCACGACAGGCACCCGGCTGATCATGATCACAGCCGTCAGGAAGACGAAGATACTGGAGGCGCAATAGACGAGGATCGTGTGTTTCGTCACCGGGATGCCGGCAAGTTCCGCGGCCCCGGCATCCGACCCGAGCGCATAGGTACGCAGCCCGAAACGGCTGTGCCGCATCAGGATTGCTGCTACGGCGACGATCAGCAGTGTTGCGAAGATGACATTGGGAATGCCGAAGCTGCGCTCGATGCCGACCGCGCGAAGCGTCGGATCCTTCAGCATCAGGACGCCTTTGGAGGCAACCGCAAGCGTTGCGCCCTGCAGCGCGACCATTGTGGCCAGTGTCGTCACGAAGGGCGGTATCTTCAACAATGCGATAACGGCGCCGTTCGCGAGGCCGATCACCACCATCACGGCAAAGCCGACGAGCAGGGCAAGCGGCAGGCCGGCGCCGCCGTCGATCAGGCTGGCGATGAAGACGGCGCAGAAGGCGACGCCGACGCCGGCGGACAGGTCGATGCCCGCCGTCAGCAGAACGATCAGAGCCCCAAGCGCCAGGATGGCGATCGGGGTCGCCTGGGCGACGATGTTGATGAGGCTGGCGGTTGAAACGATGCGGGCGTCGATGAGCGCGAAGATCGCCAGCAGGATGACCAGCAGGATCAACGGCGAGAGGTCGAGAAAGCGCCTGCACCAGATGTTCTGTTGGCGGGTCATGAGGATCCTCTCATCGGATGTGCCAATCTTCGACCGGTTCGCGCAGGCCTGATTTGACGCTGCGCAGGATGGCATCATTGACGGCGACGGCGCGCAGGGCGTCGCCGACCGGCATCACGAAAGGGGTGTCGTCGCGAACCGCCGAAATGAAATGGTGGACCTCCTCGAAGAGATCCCCGGTGATACGGCCATTGACGGTCGGCCAGTGCAGGGCGTCGGGTTGCGACCACTGTCCACGCGACAGGATGCGTAGACCGTGGTCGCGCACGTCGAGGTCGATCATGCCTTCCGTGCCGATGATTTCCGTGCGTGCCCAGATGCCGGTCGGAACGGTCGGTGGCAGCGTCCAGCCGAAATAGAGCTGTCCGCTCATTCCGTTCGACAGCTCGACGGTGGAGAAGATCGCGTCTTCGGAGCGAACCCCGAGCGAAGGCATGAGCTTGGCGACGGGCCGAGAGTAGACGGCGATGATGTCCGAACCTGAGATCCATTGCAGCGCATCGACGTCGTGCACGCCGAGGTAGAAGCAGACGCTCGAGTTTCCGTTCATGCGAAGACCGACTTCGCGATTGGTGAAACGGCCGCTGCTGCCGTGGATCGGCTCGCCGATCCGCCCGGATTTCACCGCTGCCGCGGCCTCGCAATAGCGCGGGTCGAACCGCAGGATGTGGCCGACCAACAGGCGCGCGCCGTTTCTCTCCGCCGCTCTGGCAATCGCCTTGGCAGCGGAAAGATCGTGAGCCATCGGTTTTTCGAGCAGCACCGGCTTGCCGGCATCGAGCAGCGTGCGGCAGACGTCTTCATGCAGCGCGTCGGGTGCCGCCACGATATAGGCGTCGGCGGCATTGGCGGCCAGCGCGGTGGCGGCATCGCGGAAATGCCGGGCACCGAAATCCGACGCGGCCTTGCTCCCCGTGGCAGCATTCGGATCAACGAATGCCGACAGTTCCGCGACAGGGCTCGCGGCAACCACCTGCGCATGCAGGAGACCCATGTAGCCGGCACCGACGATGGCGATCTTCAGCTTGCTCAAAGGGTTCTCCTTACAGGCATGGTGCAAGGTTGGATGCTGGCCGGGGTGCGCAGGCTGGTGGCGTGATCGTGCGATCACCGAAGGCCAGCGTCATCACGTCTTCTTCCGTCGCCCCACGAGCCAGCGTGCCGACAGAGTGGCCTTCGCGCATGACGACGATGCGGTCGGCAACGCCGAGAACCTCGGGCAACTCGCTCGACACCATGAGGATCGCCGCGCCCTCGGCCTTCAATCTTGCGATCAGGTGATGGAGTTCGGACTTCGCGCCGACGTCGACGCCCCGTGTCGGCTCGTCGAGCAGGATGATCTTCGGTTTGGTGGCAAGCCATTTGCCGATGACGACCTTCTGCTGATTGCCGCCCGAAAGCTCGATGGTCATTTTGTCGGGCTGGGCCGGCCGCACGCCGAGTGAGCCGATGAGATCGCGGGCGAGTGCCAGGATGCGGCGAGGTCTCAGCAGGCCGAAGTGACTGTTGTCGCGAATCCAGGCGAGGGACAGGTTGTCCCTGATCGACATCGTGCCGACGAATCCTTCCAGGTGCCGGTCTTCCGGTATGTAGACGATGCCGGCGCGATTGGCGGCCTTGGTGTCGCCGCCGGTCTGCTGCCCGCCGAAAATTCTGAGCGTGCCGCCATGCATGGTCTCGAGGCCGGCAATCAGCCTGAGCACCTCGGAGCGGCCGCTTCCCATCAGGCCGGCGAGCGCGACGATTTCGCCCCTGCACACGCTGAGCGTGGCCGACTTCAAGAGCTTGCCATCGGAGATGTTGCTGATTTCGATCGCGGTTTCGCCGACTTGCGCTTCGAGATAGGGGAAGATGTCGCCGACATCGCGCCCGACCATCATCGAGACGATCTCGGCCTCGCTGGTCTGGCGGGTCTGGCGCTCGCCGATGAAGCGCCCGTCACGCAGAACGACGACGCGGTCGCACTGGCTGAAGATCTCTTCCATCTTGTGCGAGATGTAGAGGATGCCGGCGCCGCGAGCTCTCAGCCTGTCGATCAGGTCGTAGAGCTGGTCGCGCTCGCGGTTGGAGAGCGCGCTGGTCGGCTCGTCCATGATGAAGAACCAGGCATCGGACAGAACGGCACGGGCAATTTCCACCATCTGCCGGTGCCCGACGGAAAGTGTTCGCAGCTCCGCGCCAATGTCGATATCGAGCGACAGCTCGTCCATGATGGATTTTGCATCGCGCCGCATCCGAGCCCGGTCGAGAAATCCCAGGCGGGTATGCGGTTCGCGGCCGATGAAGAGATTCTCGGCCACCGTCAGGTCCGGCGAAAGGCTGAAATGCTGATGGATGACGCTGATGCCCCTGGCGTCGCTGGGGGAGTGGAACTGGACGGCGTTGCCGTCGATGATGATCTCACCCTCGTCCGGGCGATGCAGACCGGAAATGCACTTCACCAGCGTCGATTTCCCGGCCCCGTTCTCGCCGGCAAGTCCCACCACCTCACCGGCCGAGACGGCAAAGCTGACACCGTCGAGTGCTTTGACGCCCGGAAAAGACTTGCCAAGCCCGCGCAAGGCGATGCTGTGTTTGCCGACCGGTGTTGCGGCGATGTTGCGGGGCGACGGGGTGGACTTGCGGCCACCGGTCTTGAACAGGGCGGCGACACTCTCCGGCTGGCTGGTAAGAACGGCCACCAGAATGAGGCTCGCGGTCACGAAATAGATCAGGATCTGCGGCACCTGCAGGAAGGACAGGCCGGTGTTGATGACGCCCAGCAGCAGCGCCCCGATCGCCGTTCCCCAGATGGAGCCCTGGCCGCCGGACAGTTTCGTGCCGCCGATGATCGCGGCTGTAATGGCTGTAAATTCGAGCCCGGTGCCGGCAAGCGGCTGTGCCGAACCGAGACGACCGATGGTGAGTATCGCGCCGAGCCCGGCCGTCGCACCGGCAATCAGGTAGACGGAGATGCGCACGAGGTCGACGGGAACCAGTGAGGCCCGCGCCGCGCCCGCATTGCCGCCGACCGCATAGATCCAGCGTCCGTAGACCGTACGATTGAGCACGAACCACCAGAGGCCCAGGCAGATGGCGGCGATGATGACGGAGACCGGCAGGAGGCCGATCGTCTCGCGTCCCGCGAAAAGCAGGACCGGATCGGCGACCGCGATGCTGGATGCGCCGGAGAGGCTGAGCGCCAGGCCGCGCGCAAACGCCATGGTGGCGAGCGTTGCGATGAATGGGGAGATGCCGGCAAAGCCGATCAACGTTCCATTGAGCAGACCGATTGCGGCACCGCCACCGATCGCGGCGAGAAGGCTCAAGCTCGCCGAGCCGGTTGCCGTGTAGGCAAGACCCGCGGCGATGCCGGAACAGGCAAGATTGCTGCCGACGGAAATATCAATGCCGCGCGCGATGATCACGGCCGTCATGGCAAAAGAGATGAGGGCGATGACCGCACTCTGCTGCGCGATGCTGACAAGATTGCCGGTCGACAGAAAACGCGGATCGATCCAGCCGAAGACGGCGATGGCGACCAGCAGCACCGCGATGAGAACCGGTTCGTTGCGCCGCAGTAACGGAGAGGTCCAGGACTGGAACATGGGTCGGTCCTCTTATCGAGCATCATGCGGTCACCACGGAGCGGCGACGGCGATCGTCAGGAAAAGGGGACGCCGGATGATACGTCATCCGGCGCTTGAGCCGCTCTAGGCTGTTACTTTGCCAGGGTCATGGCGGTCGCCGGAACCTTGGGACCGAGTTGCTCGGTATAGTTCTTGGCTTCCACCGCCTCTTTGTCGGTGTTGATGTATTCGAAGGTGAGGCCATCCGCCTTGAGCTTCGCGGCCGTCGCATCCGAGGTCACGAAATAGGTCGGCATGTAGAGATCCTGCGGCAGCTTTTCGCCGTTGGCCAGACGAGCGGCAACGGCGATGTTCCAGTAGCCGACACGATAGGCGCCGGTCAGCACGTCCATCACCATCTTGCCGTCGTCGATCAGCGGCTTCATCTCGGCGTCGCCGTCATAGCCGCCGTAGAGCAACTGAGTTCCCATCGAGCTGGCAACGGAATCGGCGGCCAGGCAAAGGCTGTCGGAGATGCAGCCGATGGCCTTCAGATCCGGATAGGTGGTGAGCCAGGTCTGGGCGGCATTGGTTGCCTTGGCTGCGTCCCAGCCGGTCGGCTCGATGCCGACAACCTTGATGTCCGGAAACTCCTTTTTCAGGGTTTCGACAAAGCCTTTTTCGCGCGTGTCGGACACGAAGTTGCCACGCGAACCGACGAGCAGGGCGACTTCGCCCTTGCCGCCAAGCGACTTGCCGAGCGCGCGGGCAACCATCGACATGTTGTCGTAGTCCGGATAGAGCGTCGAGTAGTTCGAGCCGGCCTCGACCTTGTTGCCCATGGTGATCACCGGAATGCCGGCGGCGGTGGCTTTCTGGATGACCGGAATGACCGCGTTCTTGTCGATCGGATCGATCAGGATCGCGCTGACGCCTTGATTGATGAAATTCTCGATGATGCTGACCTGTTTTTCCAGACTGCCCTCGGCGCTCTGCCAAGTGGATTTCACCCCATAGTCGGCGGCAGCCACGTCGCCCGCTTCCTTCATGCGGACGAAGAAGGAGTTCTGCAGGTCGATTGCCGCAAGCCCCAAAACCTTTTCCGCGGCAAGCGAGGGCGTCGCGATGGCGAGTGCGAGCAGAGCAATGGATGCTTTCAGGGAAATGCGCATGTTTCAGTTCTCCTCTTGTTGCGACAGGACGATTCTTCGCCTCTTTTTCATGTCCCGCACGACGACCGTCCCAGTGACAGGCATTCCGGCGGTATTTCGCGGCACTCGTGCCGTATTCATGTCAGGGCCGCGTCTGCGTGGACCGGCCTTGCTCAACCTCAGCCATTCAGGCCCTCGACACCGGCGCCACAGACAAGCCCGGCGATGCGGGCGCCGCGCGGTGGCTTGAAAGCGCCGCTCATCAAGGCGGCCAGCGATGCCGCGCCGCTGAGGTCGGCGGCGATGCCGAATTCGAACCAGAGCAATTCAGCGGCCTTCTGCATGTCCGCATCCTCGACAAGGACAATGTCGTCGACGTGCTTGGCGACGATCTCGTAGATGCTTTCGTCCGTGCGGCCGCAGGCCATGGTCGCCACCTTCGTCGTTATCTCGGGCAAGCGAACCACACGGCCGGCAGCCAGGGAGGCGTGAAGGGTCGGTGAACCGGTCGGCTCGACACCGATGATCCTGGCTTCGGGTTTGACGTGCTTCAGGACTTCGGACATGCCGCTGATGAGCCCGCCACCGCCGATCGCGACGATGTAGATGTCGGCATCGGGAATTTGATCGATCATCTCCAGCGCCACGGTTCCCTGACCGGACACGATCTGCGCATCGGCGAAGGGATGCATGTAGAAGGCGGCGCTCGCCTTTGCCTCGGCCAATGCCGCCTCATGCGCTTCATCCCAGACATTGCCTTCGAAGCGAACGTCAGCCCCACATTTGCGCAGCTTTTCCGCCTTCAGCGGGCTTGCATTGTTCGGCAGGTAGATGGTGGCGGGAACGCCGGCCCGGGCAGCCACATAGGCGGTGGCCAGGCCGTGATTGCCACCGGATGCGGCGATCAGTCCGTTTTCGATCCGGCTTGGCTCGAGCGTTTTAACCCGGTTCGTGGCGCCCCGAATGTTGAAGGAGCCGCTCACCTGGAGGCATTCCAGTTTCAAATAGACATCATTTTGAAGGTTTGCGCCCGTGGCATGGTCGAGCTTGACGACCGGGGTTCGCCGTATGAAGGGGGCAATGCGCCGGGCAGCCGCCATGATGTCCTCATGGCTCATCGGTCAGTGCCTCCGGATATTCGTTGGCAAGCACGAAGCAGCAATTCCCCGGACGCACGCGGCCGGGCTGACGCTTGGCGAAAACGATGCCGTCGATGGGGTGAAGGAGATCGATGGGCGCGCGTGACGGCGTGTGGAGGAAGTGAATGCGTCCGGCAAGGTCGCCTTTGCTGACGGCACTGCCGAGCGGGCTCAAGGGTTCGAAGACACCGTCCTCCTCGGAAAGCAGATAGCCTTCGCTTCCGGGAACCTTGAGCACGCGCGCGTTGGCGCCAGGGGCGATGTCAGGCGCGCCATTCAGAACGCCTGCATGTTTCAGCACATTGCGGATGCCCCTACGGCAGATGGCCAGCGCATCCGGACTGACAAGGCCGCCGCCGGCCATCTCACTGCCGATGACGATCAGCCCCTGGTGGTTGGCGGACGCGGTCGAGGTCCGGGTTTCACCGAGATTGTCGACCATGACAACGGTCGGCGCCCCGAAGGCGAGCGTCGCCTTGATGTTCTTGCGATGCCCTTGCGCGGTCGGGGAGGGCTCGATGATCGCGCTCGGCAGGATCATCAGGGACGAACCGCCGGAATGGAGATCCAGGAAGTAGTCGGCCATCGGAAACAGGACGTCATGCACGTAAGCCGCGATCTGGCTTGTCAGCGTGCCGTTGAAATCGCCCGGGAAACTGCGGTTGAAATTCAACCCGTCGACCGGGGAGGTGCGGGTGCCGGCCTCGACGGCCCGAATGTTGATGGCCGGAATCGCAATGATGCGTCCGGCAATATCCCGTGGATCGATCTCGCGCAGAAGCTCGCCGAGCGCGATCGGCCCCTCATATTCGTCGCCGTGGTTGCCACCCTCGATCAGGACCGTCGGACCGTCACCGTTCTTGATGACGGCGAGCGGAACGCGGACCGTGCCCCAGGCATCGTCGTGCGGCGATTGAGGCACATGGAAGAAACCGATCTGCTTGCCCTCGCGATCGAAATCGACCGACGTGTAAACACTGTTGTTCCGGGGAATGATGGTTGCGCGCACAGTGTTTGCAGGTCTCTGGACGGTCATCGGGTCGGCCTCGAAATTCATTGTCCCCGTCATCATGTCAGTTTTATATATGGTGTCAAGTTTGGATATAAAACCAATGGCAATTCCGATTTCTTGTCTCTATCGTGCGGGACCACCGGGGATTCTTCGAATGGCAGATGATGCAAAAGAGAGTGGCAAACCGACCTATTCGGCCCCGGCGCTGACCAAGGGTCTGGATGTCCTGGAACTGCTGGCGGAGGCGCGGGCGCCCTTGACGATGAAGGAGATCGCGGAAGGCCTCGGCCGTTCGAAGAATGAGATTTTCCGGATGCTGATCGCGCTGCAGGAGCGTCAATATATCGAGCGCAACGCCGAGACCGACGCCTATTCGTTGACCGACAAGCTTTTCAAGCTGGGGCTGCACACGCCGAGCGCTCAGGATCTCATGTCCGCCGCCATGCCCGAGCTGACGCAGATTGCCGGGGACTCAAATCAGTCGCCGCACCTGGTCGTCTTCAATCATGGCTTGACCGTCGTGACCGCGGCCGCTCCCGGCGGCGAGGACATGGCGTTCACGCTGCGCCTCGGCTACGGCCGCCTGGCCACCGACGCGACCTCCGGCCATGTGATACTTGCCTTCCAGTCACCAAAGGTCGCAGCGCGGATGATCGATGAATGTGCGGCGCATTCACCGGCGCCGCTGGATCGTGACGCGCTGGAAAAGCAGCTTCGTACCATCCGCGCGGACGGCTACTGGATGCGCGAGAGCCGTGACTTCGTCGGCATCACCGATATCTGCTGTCCGGTCATCGGGCCGGACGGCAGTGCCGTCGCCTCCATCATCGTCGCCTATATCAATCGCCATACGCGTGAAAGCCGCCATGCCTATACTCTGGAGGTCCTGCGGGCTGCCTGCGATCGCATCTCCATGAAGCTGTCACCGAGGGTTCGCTAAGGGATCGTGATGCGCTGAGGGCGCGGCGAAGCACCGTCCGCTGGCCGTTTGCACCGGATTGATAATACCAGTATAGGTCCAGTCAGGAATGTTTTGATCCTGGGTGCTTCTCGCGCGGGAGGAAGGGCAATGACAACCGTGAACCTGATCGGGCTTGTCAGTCGGGAAATGGAAGCGACAGCGTCCGATGTGCCGCTTTACAGACGGTTGAAATCGGCGATCGAGGCGGCGATCCGCTCCAACGCGTTGAAAGCCGGCGCGGTTCTGCCAGGCGAGCGGGTTCTGGCGGAAGCCCTGTCGATCTCGCGAGTCACTGTGAGAAAGGCCCTGGCGCTGCTCGAAGAGGAAGGGCAGCTCAATCGCCGGCACGGTTCCAAAACCGAGATCGGGTCGCGGGTCGAGAAATCGCTTTCGACGCTGACGAGCTTTTCGGAGGACATTCTGGCGCGCGGCCTGAAGCCTGGATGTCTATGGCTTTCCAAGCAGATAAGCCGTCCATCCCCGGCCGAAATGATGGCCCTGGGTATTGCGGGCAATACCAATGTGGTTCGCATGCGTCGTGTGAGGACGGCCGATGGCGCGCCGATCGCCGTCGAGGTCTCGGCCGTGCCGGTTCGCTTCCTTCCTTCGCCCGAGATGGTTCAGGATTCCCTTTATGAAGCGCTTGATGCACGCGGCTTCCTGCCTCAGAGGGCAATCCAGCGCATGCGCTCGCGCGGCGCGTCGCTGGAGGATGCAAAGCACCTTCATTGTGACGCGGGCGCACCGCTGCTGATGACCGAGCGCCGCTGCTTTCTCCCCGACGGACAGATCGTGGAATACTGCGAGACACGCTACAAAGGCGACGTCTACGATTTCGTCTTCGAGCTGCAAAGATAATACCAGTTATGAACTGGTTGTAATCTGGTATTTTCCATTTATCGTGATGGCGACAAGGGAGTGCCGACGTGCAGCGGGAAGACATCGCCAACAGTCTCATCGTGTCCTGCCAGCCGGTTCCCGGCGGCCCGATGGACAGTGCGCAATTCGTGACGGGCTTTGCCAGGGCCGCTGTTGAAGCCGGAGCCAAGGCCCTCCGCATCGAATCCGTGCCCTATGTCGCGGCCGCCCGCCTGGCCGTCCGCGTGCCGATCATCGGTATCGTCAAGCGCGATCTCACCGACAGCCCCGTGCGCATCACACCCTATCCGGCCGATGTCGAGGCCCTGGCCGAGGCGGGCGCCGATATCATCGCTTTCGATGCGACGGAGCGTGTCCGTCCCGTTCCTGTCGAAGCGCTTGTGAAAGCCGTCAAGGCCAGGAACAAGCTGACCATGGCCGATTGCTCTTGCCTTGACGATGCGCGCCGGGCCCTTGCCGCGGGTGTCGATTTCGTCGGCACGACGCTTTCCGGCTATGTCGGCGGGCCGGAGCCGCAGGATCCGGATATCGCCCTCATCGCTGAAATGCGAACCCTGACCCCCTACGTCATTGCCGAAGGGCGTATCCGGTCGCCTGAGCAGGCGGCTGCCGCCGCGCGCGCCGGCGCCTGTGCCGTGGTTGTCGGCTCGGCGATCACCCGTACCGAGCACGTCACCTCATGGTTCCACCAGGCGCTTTCCGACGCCTATGCGGCGAGGGGCGCGCAAACCGCCCTTGGCACAAGTGTCCTGGGCCCAACCGTTCTGGGCCCATCCGTCCTGGGCATCGACATCGGGGGAACCAAGACGATGGCCGCGCTGGTCAACGATGGCACGGTGGTCGAGGACATGATCGTGCCGACTGCGCGAGAGGCTGGACCCGAGGCCTGGCTTGCGTCCTTGGCGCAAAGTACGTCGGCCTGGTCGAGCCGCTTCAGCCGCATCGGCATTGCGGTGACCGGACTGGTGCAGGATGGACGCTGGTCGGCATTGAATCCGGCAACCCTTGGCATTCCCGACGGCTACCCGCTGGTCGAAAGAGCATCCGCTGTTTTCGGCAAGCCGGTCTGTGCGTTCAACGATGCCCAGGCGGCTGCCTGGGGCGAATACAAATTCGGCGCCGGGCAAGGTCGCGACATCGTCTTTCTGACCATCTCTACCGGAATTGGCGGCGGCATCGTTTGCAACGGCCGATTGCTGTCCGGTCTAGCCGGTCACTTCGGTCTGATCCGTGGTCTGTCTGAAGACCGGGCTCCGCTCGAAGACAGCACGTCCGGCCGCTGGATCGCTTCGGAGGCCCTCAAGGCCGGTTCCAAGGCGGACGCCGCCGATGTGTTCGGACACGCGCTGAAGGGCGAGGACTGGGCCGGCGCCATCGTCTCGCGAAGCGCCTCGCGGGTCGCGGCGCTGTGCCGGGACATTCAGATGATGTTCGATCCGAAATTGATCGTCATCGGTGGCAGCATCGGTCTTGCAGAAGGCTATCTCGACCGGGTGCGCGCACATCTGAGCGAGGTCCCGCCGCGCCTTTCCCCCCATCTCGTGGCGGCGAAGCTCGGAGGCCACGCCGGCGTCATCGGTGTTGCCGATCTTGCCGAATGGGCAAGGTAACGGCGCCCCGGTCGTGTCATGCAAAAATCATCAAAAAAGAAGGGAACGATCATGAAATTGAGCAGGACATCTTTTGCGCTTATGGCCACCCTCCTTGCGGGGACGGCTTTGCCGACCTTTGCCAACGCAACCGTGACCGTGCTCGGCTGGCCTGGCGGCTCCGAGGAAACCGCACTGCGGGCAACCGTGGAAACCTACAACAAGCAGGCCAGCGATGCCGACAAGGTGGAACTGCTGTTCTTCAACCGGGAAGGCTTTTACGACAAGCTGCAGGCTGACATGGCGGCCGGATCCAGTGCCTTCGACGTGAACCTCGTCGCCACCTACTCGCTCGGTCGCTACGCGCCCTATATGGAGCCGGTCGATCTTGGCGCGGACGCGGCCAAGATTTTCGGCGAATCCGTTCTCAAGACGATGCAGTTCGACGGCAAGCAATACGGCGTCCCGACAGACCTTTCGTTGCACTTCATGTACTACCGCAAGGATCTCATCGACGCCTTGATCAGGGATGACGCCGCCAGGAAGACCTATGGTGAAATCGCCCGGAAATATCTCGGCAAGCCCCTGCAGCCGAAAGACCCGGATAGCTGGACCTGGGACGACTGGGCGGCCACCGCCCTCTATTTCACCAAGCAGGTGAACCCCGACAGCCCGGTGCGTTATGGCACGGTCCTGCAGATGAAGAACCTGCTGTTCAACATGATGGTCTTCCAGTCCCTGCCGCGTTCCTACGGCGGCGACTGGATGGACAAGGACGGCAATGTCACGGTGGATTCCGATGCCTACAAGACCGGCCTCGAACTCTACAAGAAGCTCTATGATGCCGGTTCTTCGCCCAAGGATTCGCTGAGCTACGAATATGCGGAAACCAACGCGGCCTTCGCATCCGGCCAGGCCGCGACGGCGCTGCAGTGGAATGCCGCGGCGGCGGATCTGACCAGCACCGAAAAATCCCCGGCCGTCGCCGAGGTGACCGGGATCGTCGCGCCACCGGCAGGTCCCGACGGACGCGCCGATCACATCCACGGCCTTGGTTTGGGCCTTAACAAGAACGCCAAGAACAAGGAAGGCGCCGTCAAGTTCCTGAAGTGGCTCGCCACCGAGGATGCGGCCTTGCTCTATGCGCGCAGCGGCGGTTCGCCGGCATTGTCTCCCGATGTCGTCGCCAAGGTTGCGAAGGAACGTCCCGACCTCGTCAAGCTCGGCGAATTCGCCAGCAAGTACGGCTATGTCATGACCGGAGCGACGTCCGCGAGTGCGCTCCCGGTCTATGAACTGCAGGCAAAGGAGTTCACCGGCTACTGGTCCGGCCAGCAGAGCCTCGAGGATGCGCTCGCCCACACCAAGGCGGGCATGCAGGACCTTCTCAAGAAATGAACCATTTGCCGGACGCCGGGTCGAGGCCCGGTGTCCGGCGCGTTTGGCGGATCGACATGGCCCTTGTGACACGTGCCGAAGGCAGGATGTATCTGACGCCGCTGGTCGGCTTCCTGCTTCTGTTCCTCGGCTTTCCGGCGATCGTCAATCTGATCTATTCCGTTTCGACCGTCACATTCGAGACCTTGCGCAGTCCGGTGTTGAGCGGTTTCGGTAACTATGTCGCGGTGTTGAACGACCGCGAATTCTGGAGCTCGGCCTGGTTCTCGCTGCGCTTCGGTATTCTTACCGCATCGGCGGAATGTCTGATCGGCCTTTTCCTTGCCATCTTCCTGGCGCCGCTTCTGAGCAAGCGTCCAGTCCTGATGGCGCCGTTGATGCTGCCGCTGATGGTCGCACCGGCCATGGTCGGTCTCATGTACCGGCTGGTGCTGCATGAATTCGCGGGCCCCGTCCCCTACTATCTCTTCGAATGGTTTGGCGACAGCCCGGCCTTCCTCGACATCGACAATGCCTTCCGCACCCTTGTCGTCGTGGAGACGCTACAATGGACGCCTTTCGCCTTCCTGCTCTTCTACATGGCCTATTCGGCCATACCGCTCGACGTGCGCGAAGCCTCCTCGCTCGATGGCGCATCACCGTTTGAGATCGTCCGCTGGATCGATCTGCCCTTGATGAAGCCGACGCTGGTCATCGCGTTTTTCATCCGTTTCATCGACGGTTTCCGGGTGTTCGACAATGTCTATGCGCTGACCGGCAGTGGCGCTGGCGGTTCAACGACGTCCTTGTCGATCTACATCTATCAGGCCTTCTTCAAGGAAGGGGCTATCGGCAAGGCGGTCGCCGCTTCGGTTATCCTGTTCCTGGCGTCGTTCATCGTTCTCCACGGCCTTAACCGGCTTGCCGGCCGCAGGAAGCGTTGACGATGGTCAGGGCACTGCGCTGGATCGTTTTTGCCATCGCCGTGCTGGCGATGAATTTCCCCATTATCGTGACGCTGATCACATCGCTCAAAAGCCAGCGCGAGCTTTCGACGAACCCCGGTTTGTGGATCAGCCAACCGACGCTCGACAACTATCTGGAGGTTCTGACGCAGACCAGCCGCTTCAACATCTATGCCTACCTGCTGAACAGCACCGTGGCGGCGCTGATCGGAACCGGCCTTGCGATCGTGCTCGCGTTCCCGGCTGCCTATGCGATCGCGCGTAGCGAGGCGGGAAAGCGCTTGGTCCTGCCGATCGTCATCAATCTTCGCGCCGTGCCGCTGATCATCTTCGCGATCCCGCTTTACATGATGTACCAGTGGCTGGGCCTGCTCGATACGCGGATCGGGCTCGGGCTCATCCTGACCATCGTCAACGCGCCGCTTGCGCTCGTCATCCTGGTGAACGCGATTTCAGATGTACCGGTCGAACTCGACGAGGCGGCGAAAGTCGATGGCGCAAGTTCCTTGCAGGTGATGATGATGATCGTCCGGCCCGTCATCCGACCGGCGCTGGTCACGACCTTCATCTTCGGCTTCATCACCGCCTGGAACGAATTCCTCTTCGGCCTCATGCTGACAACCAGCCGTGCCGTCCCGATGACGGTCGGCGCATCGTTTTTTTTCGCCGCAAGCGGCGGCGGCGTAAAATGGGGAACCGCTTCCGCGGTCATGATGCTGGGCGCCTTGCCGCCGGCCTTGCTGGGTCTTGTGATGTATCGGCAGATATCAGGATCCATGACCGCTGGAGCGGTCAAAGGCTAAAGCAAGACGAAGTTCGTCGTTCTGACTAGTTGGGCAACCCTATCCGACAGGGCGAGCGCACTTGTCAGGCCAGGTGACTCGATTCCGAAAAGACTGATCAGCCGTCCGGACTGATCTGCCAGAATGTCGAAATCGCCGAACTGCAACCCGTTCGTTTTAGGCCGCAGCCCGCAATAGCTCGGCTCCAGTTCCCCGTCCCTCAGCCCCGGCCAATAGCGTCGGATGGCCGCGTAAAATGGTGTGGCCCGAGTTGCGTCGACCGCGTAGCCGACCTCATCGACGGGCTCGACGTCCGGCCCGAAACGAACCGATCCGGCCATATCCAGCGTCAGGTGAACTCCGAGGCCGCCTGGTTCCGGAACCGGATAAACAAGATGGTTGAAGGACGGGCGGCGTCCAAGCGCAAAGTAATTGCCTTTGACGTAGGTGACATCTGGGATTTTGCCGCCATGCCCGCCCGCAAGGCTCCGGGCAACCAGATGGGCTAACAATCCGGCCGCATTGATGACCAGATTTGCGGCGATCCTATAGCCTTCCATATCGCCGCCAAACTGGAGCTCGCAGCCCGTTTCGGCGACGCTGCCGCCGAGAACCGGCGCGCGAAACGCAAAGGTGGCACCGGCATTCTCGGCATCGCCCTGTAGCCCCAGCATCAGCGCGCGGCTGTCGACGATCCCCGTGCTTGGGGACAAAAGCGCGCCGGCAACGTCCAGTTCAGGTTCAAGCCGTTCCACATCCGCGCGGCTGAGCATCTCCAGGTCCGCAACACCATTGTCCGCAGCCTTGGTCCGGATCCCCTCCAGAATCGGCAACTCCGCGTCGCTGGCGGCGACGATCAGCTTGCCGATGCGTTTGTGCGGAATCCCGCGCGCTTTGCAATAGCGGTAAAGCGCGTTCTTTCCTTCGACGCATAGCTGCGCTTTCAGGCTGCCCTTCGGATAGTAGATGCCGGCATGAATGACCTCGCTGTTGCGGCTCGACGTGCCCAGCCCTGGGCTGTCCTCGGCCTCCACGACAAGAACTTCGCGTCCCTCGAGCGCCAGCCGCCGCGCAATCGCCAGGCCGACGACGCCGGCGCCGATGACGATGCAATCGACTTTCTCGTCGGGGACCCCCATCGTCATTCGCCAGCCCCTGGGGCACAATGCAGGACGTGCAAGCAGGCCTCACCAGAATTCCGGCCCGCCGAAAGCACCACAAGCATGACATGTCACTCCATCGGCCGTTTCTGTCCGAGCGTGCAACGAAATAAGCACCGCGATTGCGGCAAATACCATAATGTTGGTGATCGACGAAGCGCATAGAGCTCCGGCTTGACGCCATAGCGCAGTGCGCTCCAGGCGACCGATGGCATGGTAGGCGTGGCGCCGGGTAGAACGAGATATTCGGGCCATTGAGCGACAGCACGAAGGCTACGATCAGGCTGCCAAATAAGCCCGACCATGCAGGAATGCGTCATCGCCATCGATTATCGAGGCACGCCGGACAAGCTGGTCGCGGATTTCATTTCGGTGGTAAACCGCGTCTCCCAAGGCCACGATAGCCAAGTTGCGATGTAGTGGCGCGCCATGTTTGTCGTGTCCATGTCTTCGGATGCGGTTCGGCTTCGATCCTGCTTGGCCCGCATGCAGGGTCAGTATGACCGCAGCCTCGCCGCTCCAGGAACGCATTCGCAATCAGCTTCGGGCTCAGTTCTTCGAGCGAATTCAAGTCGGTGAGCGGATCAACGAGGCGGAGGTCGCGGCGACCCTTGGCGTCTCGCGTACACCTGTTCCTCACGCTCTGGTGCAATTGCAGGCGCGAAGGGGTCGTAAGTTACGAGCCCAACCGCGGCTTTCGATTGCTCGAAGCGACCCAGCCGGGCGCTCGCCAAGGTGGGATCGCTTTCTCTCGACGAGAAAGTGATGCGCGACATGGCACTCGGTGGTCCTGGATGGGATCATCCGCGAGCGGGCACTGCTGGCGCGCTACAATGCGACGCCGGGCTCGCTGACCTCGACGTTGCGCCGGCTGATGCGCGACCAACTCGCCGAACCGTCTCCCGAAGGCCGACATCGAAAGGCTGCTGCGCGAGATCAACGGCGAGGCGGATGAGCGGGACGATCAAGCCGCTTGAATTCGACGGCGCGTGCCCGCCGCAGCCCAGCTGCAAAAGCGCCGGTTCAATGTTTGATTCACTGAACCGCTCCAACTCATTGTTTTTGCGCGGCTACTGAAGGAAGGCCGCTGCACGCCTTTCCTGGAGTTGCGCTACAGAAATTATCCCCGGCCCAGGATCATCTCCGCTGCCCGGTGCCCGATCATCATGCTGGGGGCATTGGTGTTGCCGCCGATCAGCTTCGGCATCACGGACGCATCCGCGACCCGCAAGCCACTGATACCGCGCACCTTGAGCGTTGCCGGGTCGACGACGGCCATCGCATCGGTCCCCATCTTGCACGTCCCCACCGGATGATAGACGGTGAGCGCTTCGGCACGCAGATAGGCGAGGATCTCGTCATCGCTGCGAACATCCTTGCCCGGCAGCATCTCCGTCCCCCTGATCGGGTCGAACTCGGATGCGGCAAAGATTTGACGCGCGATCTTGATGCCTTCGACCAACACCCTGGCGTCCTCGTCGTTCGAGAAGAAGCGATGATCGATCAGCACATCCCGGTTCGATGCCTGGCCTGACAGTTTGAGTTCGCCGACGCTTTTGGGCCTGAGCACGCAGGTGTGGATTGCGTAGCCATGGCCGTACTCCACCAGCCTGCCGCGATGGCTGCGATAGCCGGGCACGAAGTGGAACTGGATGTCGGGAATGCCGTTCGCATACTTCGTCCGGGCAAAGCCGCCGGCTTCGACGTAGTTGGTGGTGAGCATGCCCTTGCGGCCGGCAAAATACCGGAAGGGCGCAGCCAGCACGCGGGGCAAGTTGGGCAGCGACAGGCCGAGCGTCTTCGTGCTCGAGGAGCGGACCGTGATCATGCCGTCGATATGGTCCTGAAGGTTCTTGCCCACGCCCGGCAGATCGACAACCGGCTTTATACCGATCGCCTGCAGCTCGGCGGCTGCGCCGATGCCGGACGCCAGCAAGATCTTCGGTGAATTGATCGCCCCGGCCGAAAGCACGATTTCGCGGCGGGCCGACAGCGTCTTCTGCTCGCCCTTGTACCGCACCCGTACCCCTGTCGCGCGCCCCTCGGCTATATCGAGGTCGATCACTTCGCATTCGCTGAGGATTGTGAGATTCTTGCGATCGAGCACCGGGCGCATGAAGGCGGTGAAACTGCTGAAGCGCTGGCCGCGATCCTGGGTGACATTGTAGATGCCGAGGCCGAACTGGCTTTCGGCATTGAAGTCGCTGTTGGCCGGAAGACCGGCATTGTTGCCGGCCTTGACGAACATCGACGACAGCACATTCGGATCGCGCGGCTTGTCGACCAGCAGTTCCCCGCCTGTACCGTGGTAGTGCGGGTCCTGGCCAAGCAGGTTGCGCTCGAGCTTCTTGAAGACGGGAAGCACGTCGCTGAATGCCCAGCCTGCGCAGCCGAGTCGCGACCACTCGTCATAGTCCTGCGCGGCGCCCCTGATGTAGACCATCGAGTTGATGGAACTGGAGCCGCCCAGCGCCTTGCCGCGATTGACCGGAATCCTGCGGCCGTTGAGGTTGGGCTGAGGCACGCCGACATAGCAGTAGTCATAGTTCGGATTGCCGTAGAGCGAGAGGATGCCGGCAGGCACCTTGACCCGCAGCCCGCTATCGCTGCCGCCGGCTTCGATCAGGCACACTTTGTGGGACGGGTTGGCGCTCAGGCGATTGGCAAGGACACAACCGGCCGAGCCTGCGCCGATGACGATGTAATCGTAGTCAAGATTTTCGGTCTGCATGGCCAGCCCCTTTGAGAATGGAGATGCCGGGGCGGCGCGCGCCCCGGCTGAGCGGCTCATTGCAGAAGCTGCGTCCAGACCTTGGTGACGAGTTCCTGCGCCGCCGGCGAGCAGGCCTGGCCCATCTTGACGGGAACGGTCGGGAACAGCTCCGGAGCGTTCTCCTTGTTGTAGAGCGCCTTGCTCTCGTCGATCTTCACCGGCGAAGAGTGGCCGTAATAATTGTACTGCGCCGTCGCGTTGTCGATCTGGGTCATGAAATCGATGAACTTCTTGGCGTTCTCGATATTGGCCGCGCCCTTCGGCACGACATAGGAATCCAGCCAGCCGACCAGACCTTCTTTCGGCATCGCGTATTCGACATTGGCCTTGTCGTTGCGGCGAAGCCTCATGGTGTTGCCGTCCCACCAGAAATGGGCGGTAACCTCGCCGCTGCCGATGCGGTTTTCGATGTTGTCGCTGGAATAGGCCGCCACGAATGGCTTCTGCGCCAGCAAGAGGTCGAGCACGCGCTTCATCTCCTGCGGGTCTTCGCTGCAATATTTGATGCCGAGATAGTTTTCCGCTGCCGGAATGACTTCGTCGGGCTGCGCCAGGCTGGCGATCTTGCCGCGCAGCTCCGCCGGTGGCTCGAAGTAGGTCTTCCAGCTGTCGACCGGGCCTTTGTAGAGGTCGCGGTTGACGGTGTAGCCGGCATTGCCGAAGGCGAGCGGGATCGAATGATTGCCTGTCGCATCCCACCACGGTTTCTGCCAGTCCGGCAGGACTTGGCTGTAGGCCGCCATCGAGCTGGCGCCGAAATCCTCGAGCAGCCCACTATCGATCATGATCTTCACGAAGTGCTGCGAAGGCGTGACGATGTCGTAGCCCGACGAGCCGGCCTGCAGCTTGGTCAGCAGGTCCTCGTTGGATGAGAAGGCGTCGACCGTGACCTTTATGCCAGTTTCCTTCTCGAATTTCGTGACCATCTCGGGCGAGATGGAATCCGCCCATGCGTAGATGGCCAGGCTGCCCTCGGCGAGAGCGGGCACGCTAAAGGCGAGGCTCATGGCACCGGCCATGGCGAGCGCTGCAATTTTGGTCGTCATGTCATTCCCCTGTTTGTTGTTCTCCCAGGGGCGACGATAACAAACCGTCGGGTTCGATAAATTCGATTTGCCCGACGCCTTGATTAGGAAAAACTACGCCGCTGCTACTGCCGTCGCTGAAGCAGGAAGGCCACGGTCGCCAGCACCACCGAAACAATCATGATCAAGGTCGAGATTGCGTTGAGCTGCGGCGACACGCCCTGCTTGATCAGCGAGAAAATGTAGACCGGCAGCGTGGTGGCGCCGCCGGAATTCAACAGGTTGCTGGTGATGAAATCATCCATCGAGATGACGAAGGCGAGCATGGCGCCGGCGAACACACCCGGCAGGATGAGCGGCAGCGTGACGCGACGAAAGGCGACCCAACCGGTTGCATAGAGATCGCGGGCGGCTTCCTCCAGATCGAAGTCCATTCCCTGCAGGCGGGCGCGTATCGGCAGGAAGGCGAACGGGATGCAGAAGGTGGTGTGGGCGATCATCAGCTTCACCATTCCGTTGGCGAGCCCTATCTCGGAGAAGAGGATCAGGACGGCGACAGCAACGACGATTTCGGGCAGGAGCAGCGGCAGGTTCACCACCGCTTCGGAGATGCGGCGGAACCGGACATCGCGGCCGCGCACCAGCACCAATGCCGCCATCAACGCGACAAGCGTCGAGGCGACTGTGGCGACCGCGGCGACGAGCAGGGAGGTCTTCACCGCTGTCATCAGGTTCGCGTTGGACAAAGCGGTGGCGTACCAGTGCAATGAGAAGCCGCCCCAATTGGAGACGATCCGGTTCGCGTTGAAAGAGTAGAACACCACGACGGCGATGGGCAAATAGAGATAGGCGAAGAAGATCGCGCTGAAGAGACCGAAGCCCGGATAGCGCCTGACATCATCGTCCGCGTTCATGCCGCACGCTCCAGGCCTTCGGTGCGCATCGAGCGCAGACCCTGGAAAATCAGGAAGACCATGACCGCGGCCATCAGCACGATGGCGATGGCGGCGCCGAGCGGCCAGTTGCGGGCGCCACCGAACTGCAGCTGGATGAGATTGCCCATCATCATTGTCTTGCCGCCGCCGAGCAGGGTCGGCTCCAGGACCGCGCCGAGGCTTGGAACGAACACCAGGATCGCGCCGGCGATCATGCCGGGCCGGGTGAGGGGCAGGATAACGCGGCGCAATGTGGTGACGCGGTTGCCATAGAGATCATGCGACGCCTCGATGAGCGCAGGGTCGAGTTTCTCGATCGAGGCGAAGATCGGCAGGATCATCAGCGGAATGTAGCTGTAGACGAGACCGAGCAGCATGGCGGTGTTGCCGAACAGCAGCGAGTCCATGTTGTCGACGAGGCCGAGACCGCGAAGGGTCTTTTCGACGACACCATCCTTGCCAAGGATGATGATCCAGGAATAGACGCGCACGATCATCGAAACCCAGAATGGCAGCGTGACGAGATAGATCAGCAGCACTTTGATCGCCGGCCGCTGCAGCGCGATGAAATAGGCGACCGGGAAGCTCAGAAGCAGGCAGATCGATGTTGTCACGGCCGACAGGACCAGCGTTCTGGCAACAACGATGAGATATTGCGGATTGAACTCCATCTCGCCGGTCCAGCCTTCGTTGAACAAAAGCTGCTTGTAGGGCGCTGTGGTGAACACATATTCGAACCCGCCGTAAGGTCCGCGCGTCGAGAACGACACCACGATGATGATACCGATCGGGATGATCAGCGTCAGCAGCATGATGAGATGGGCCGGCAGCAGGCCGAGGACATTCCAGTCAGGACTTTTTGTGCGTGCCTTCATGCGCCGAGGATCCGCACGGATTCGGCGGCAAAGCCGACTTTTACCGATTGCCCGATTTCGAACATCTGGCCGCGGCTGACGCTGTTGCGCTTGGAGATGCGCAGCTTGGTGCCGCCCGCTTCAATCAGATAGTATGTGTAGCCGCCAAGATAATTGGTGCTCATGATCGTGCCATCGACAGCGATCGGGTTGTCCTGGGCGGGCAGGCTAATTTTCTCCGGACGTATTGAGATGAAGGCCTTCTGGCCGGCGACCGCTTTCTTGTGAGAGGCCGTCAAAGTCATGCCGAGCTGCGTTTTCACGGTTGCCTGCTCGCCGTCCACGGCAATCACGTCAGCATCGAGGAAGTTGGTCTCGCCGATGAAATCGGCGACGAAGCGGTTCGACGGCTCCTCGTAGATCGCCGCGGGTGTGCCAAGCTGCTGGATCTCGCCATCGCCGAGAACGCAGATGCGATCCGACATGTCGAGCGCTTCTTCCTGGTCGTGGGTGACGAAGACGAAGGTGATGCCGGTCTTGCGCTGCAGGATGCGCAGCTCGTCGCGCATGGCCTGGCGCAGCTTCAGGTCGAGTGCGGAGAGCGGTTCGTCGAGCAGCAGCACTTCCGGTTCCGGCGCCAGGGCGCGGGCGAGCGCGACGCGCTGGCGCTGGCCGCCGGACAGTTGGTGCGGCTTGCGCTTGGCGAACTGCTCGAGTTTGACCAGCTTCAGCATCTCGGCAACGCGCGATGCGATTTCGGGCTTCGGCATGCCGTCCTGCTTAAGGCCGAAGGCGATGTTGTTCTCGACCGTCATATGCGGGAACAGCGCATAGGACTGGAACATCATGTTGACAGGCCGCCGGTAGGGCGGGATGCCGCGCAGATCCTGGCCGTCAAGCAGAATGCGGCCGGCTGTCGGCTCCTCGAAGCCGGCGAGCATCCTGAGCAGCGTCGACTTTCCGCAACCGGAGGCGCCCAGCAGCGCGAAGAACTCGCGCTCGAAGATGGTCAGAGACAGATTGTTGACGGCGGTGAAGTCACCGAACTTCTTGGTGACGTTGTCGAACTGGATGTACGGCTTGGCATTCGGGTCGTTCCACGGTGCAAAATCCCTGCGGATGCTGCCAAGCGATTTCATGTCCCACTCCGTCCTGATTTTCTTGCTTCTTGCCCCAGGTAGAAACGGTCCCGGCAGGTGGCTGCCGGGACCGTGTCGGATTGCTTACTGGCCAGTGACGATCTTGGTCCAGGTGCGCGTGATGACGCGCTGGGTCTTGGGATCGTATGGCGAGACGGTGTAGAGCTTCTTTATGGTCTCGGCATCGGGATAAACCGAAGGATCCTCCAACAATGCCTTGTCGACGAATTGCTGCGAAGCCTTGTTGCCGTTTGCGTAGAGCACGTAGTTCGACGACTTGGCGATAACTTCCGGCTTCATCATGTAGTTGATGAACTCGAGCGCCTCCGCCACATGCGGCGCGTCGGCGGGGATTGCCATCTGGTCGAACCACATCTGCGCGCCCTCCTTCGGCACGGAATAGCCGATTTCGACGCCCTGCTTGGCCTCGACCGCGCGGTTGCGGGCCTGGAACACGTCACCCGACCAGCCGACCGCCAGGCAGATATCACCGTTGGCGAGCGCGTTGATGTATTCGGAGGAATGGAACTTCCTGATGTAAGGCCGCACCTTGAGCAAGGTCTCCTCGGCCTTCGCGATATCATCGGGTGACGTGCTGTTCGGGTCGAGGTTGAGATATTTCAACGCCGCCGGGATGATATCTGCCGGCGAGTCCAGCACGTAGACGCCGCAGTCCTTCAATTTGGCCAGGCTATCGGGATTGAAGAAGACGTCCCAGCTGTCGATCTTGTCAGTGCCTAGCGCCGCCTGCACCTTCTTGATGTTGTAGCCGATGCCAACCGTGCCCCACATGTAGTTGACCGAGTATTCGTTGCCGGGGTCATATTTGGCGGTTCGCTCGGTAACCGTGTCCCACATGTTGGAAATGTTGGGCAGTTTCGACTTGTCGAGCTTCTGGAACACGCCGGCCTGGATCTGGCGCGCAAGGAAATTGCCGCTGGGCACGACGACGTCATAGCCGCTGCCGCCGGCAAGCAGCTTGGTCTCAAGGATTTCGTTGGAATCAAAGGTGTCATAGACGACCTTGATGCCGGTTTCCTTGGTGAAATCGTCGATGATCGAACTGTCGATGTAGTCCGACCAGTTGAAGACGTTGACGACACGATCCGCGGCGTGACCGCCGACGGTGAACAATGTCAGGAATGCCGAAGTTGCCGAAAGCCAGAGCGCTTTGCGGATCATGCTATTCTCCTTTGATGAGTGTTCCTTCACCGGCTCGTCGCGATATCAGCGCGACCGGCATTTTCTTCAGACTATTGAGCTTTCCAAGGGGCGACAAGCGCGAACTGCCGAGACCATGCAGGCGGTTCGATGAGATGGCTGGTTGCCCCTGAGGCGGCCTGGGAGGCGTGCCAATACCGTCATAGGCTTTCGCCGTGGCGCGGGCAGAGATACGACGATATGGTCCGGTCCCGATCGGACCGGCTGGGAGACTTGGCAAGATACGCCTGTCTTGTTGTTGCCGTATTCCCAGCCTGCCCGTGCTGCAGCGACGTTGTCAATGGCAAAGCTGCAGGCCGCTTCAATTAGGCGACGGCACCCCGGTGACCCCTGCGCGTTCGGGCCGTGCCTGGCGCTTGAATTCGAGCCCGATATGGACGAGCAGCGCCGTGACCACCACCGCGCCACCGATGATGGTGCGCCCCGACGGCACCTCGGAATGGATGAGCCAGACCCATATCGGGCCCAGGATCGGCTCGAACGTGCCGAGCAGAGCCGCGATGGCCGCCGGGATCAGTCGTGCGCCGGTGGCGAAGAAGGCGAGACCGAGGCCGAGATTGACCACGCCGAAGGCAAACAGAAAGCCCATGTCGCTGACTGACACGGTGAAGGTCGATGCCTGCGAGACGGCAAAGCCGGCCGCGAGCATGGTGCCGAGGCACGTCGCCGGCGTCATGCGCACGCCGGAAAACCGCCGGGTGATGACGGTGGCGACCGAGAACATGACCGCGATCAACAGCGCCAGCCCATCGCCTATGGGCGAGACGGCGCCATCCAGCGATTCCGACACCATGATGGCGACGCCGGTGATGACGGCGGCGATTGCCACCCAGGTGGCGACACCGACCCTTTCGCGAAACAACGCCCAGGCAAACAGCGCCGCCAGCAACGGCACGCCTGCCTGCATCAAAAGGATGTTGGCGACGGTGGTGTAGGCCAGCGCCACGACGAAGGCGGTCGATGCGGTGGCAAAGCAGATCCCGACGGCAAGGCCGGGCAGACCCATGTCGTGGAACAGCTTCAACGTGCCACGCCAGCCGTCACGCCAGACCATGAAGCAGACCAGGAAGGCGGCTGCCCAGACGGAGCGCCAGAAAATGACCGTCCAGCTGTCACCGACGGTGATGAAGCGGGCGATGGTGCCGCCGAAACTCCACATCAGCGCCGACAGGAAGACCAAAAGCATGCCGACGCGTTCCTCGCGCGGCGACACGGCTGGCGATGCGACGATTGGCGATGCGGTATTGGTCATGGCTGCCACTGTCGGTGTTTCCGGCGGTGCACGATGCGCGATGGGCGACAAGGACGTGCCATTTTCGCCTAATGCATCGGCAACGGCCGGGCGTGATCCAGCTTCATGTTCCCCTTTGGCGCACTGGTCAGACGTCTGGACCAAATTCGCCCTGCTGGGGTTGGCTGATCATCCCAATCTAGGAGGAAGCGTTCCTGTTGCCCCGAATGAGCCGCCAAAGGCCGGCCAACGGAATCAGCAGGATCAGGCCGAATTTCTTCAAGGCGATGAGCGCCACCGCCAGAAGACCAGCCTTTGCCGCCAATTTCCCGGCGATGAGGCCGCCAATCCCAACCGCGGCGACCGTGTCGGTGCCGGGCAGGAAATCCGTGTATCTCTTGCCCGTGCTGAAGCCCGCCAGGCCAAGCACTTCATCCAGGCTCTGCTTTATCTCCGGCAACTGCTCCACATTGGCGATGTAACTCATCACGAAGACGCCCTCCCTGCCAAGGAAACGGACATCGTAGTTGAGCGTGTGGACGGCGTCGTTTCCGAACTGGAGTTCCTTGGCCCAATGCAGACGCTTGTTGACGGCATCATAGACTGGCGGCGAAGCCCAACCGATCAACGTGACGGGCGGAAAACCGTCCTTCACCCGTTGATCGTTGCCCGACAAAGTGTCGGCCTTCATGCTGCTCAATAGTTCGCTGTAGTTGATGGAGGCAGCGTCGCCGTCATCGACATAACCGATCTTTCCCAGCGCAGCTCTATTCCCCAATTGTTGTCGGCGATGGGGTCATAATTGCTCGGGAAGATCATGCCGATCGCGTCGGAACCGGCATCGGGTGGGTTACCCCAAGCCTCGGTCAGGACCGAGACGGCGTCCTTCTTATTCAGAAAATAGAACTTGCCCTTGAGATCGAGGTGAATGCCTTCGGCGAGGTCTATCGGTCCGGTCTTTGGATCTATCTTGTCCAGGAATGCCTTGCCGGCATCATTGTACTGTTTGTAGGAGCTGAAGAAATCCGAGGATTTTTCTGCATATGCAGATGAAGCTGAGAGGGCAAATGTCAGCCCAAGCGAAAAAACCGTCCTGCCCATCGCCGCCCCCCAGCCTTGCGTAGTTCGTCTTGATACCTCGTCGTCAACGCCGAATCAATATTTCGATCGGCAATACTCGGCAATATTATCTAGGAAAGACTCCGCAGCTTTCGCCGCCGGACGAAAGATATTCTTGCCGACTCATGTCGTCACTGGAAATCGAAGGCACTCAGGCCCGTCACCATCTCGTCGAGGCCGAGCGGGCGCGTCACCGGCGGCTCGGCGCGCGCCAGGCAGCCGACGCGTTCGCAAAGCCGGCAGGCAGGCCCGACCGGCGTCGCCGCAATACTGCCGGCCTTTGCGGTGATTGCCGCACCGGGTAATGCCGCGCCATAGACGATTTCGTCACGAAAGCCGATATCGCAGCCAAGCAGCAATGCGGTGCGGCGCGGACGTTCCGAGAACGCGCCTTGCGGCCCTTCCAGCGTGCGGGCGATGCACAGGAACTCGGCGCCGTCGGGCATTTCCACTGCCTCGACGAAGACCTGGCCAGGTTGGGTGAAGGCAACATGCACGGGCAGCTTGGGACAGCCGCCGCCAAAGCGGCTTTGTGGAAAGCCCTGGCTGCCGGCCTTGCGGAAGCGGTTGCCTGCATTGTCGACCTCCAGCATGAAGAACGGCACCCCCGAGGCACCCTGCCGCTGCAGCATGGTCAGCCGGTTGGCTGCCTGTTCGAAGGAGACGCCGAAGCGCGAACGCAGGACATCGATGTCATAGCGGGCGCGCACGGCAGCCGCGTGAAAGGCCTGATAGGGCATCATCAGCGCATGCGCCGCATAACGGCCAAGTTCGAAGCGGGCCAGGCGGCGCGCCTCGTCGGTGCTCAGCTTGAGCGCCTGGATCTCGCCGGCGACCGCGACCGTCATGCGGATCAGGCAGGCCTCCATCGCGACTTCGCGCAACTGGTCGAACGGCGACAGGCGTTCGGACAGGAACAGGCGCTGCGAATGACGATCATAACGGCGGCGCCAGTTAGGCATGGTGGCGACCGGCAGCACCTTGACGACGATGCCATATTCTCGCTTCAGCCAGGCCTTCAGCGCGCCGAACAGATCGTCGCCGGGATCGAGCACCGAGGTGAACGCCGCGGCCTCCTCCTCGAGGGCAGCGAAATGGTTCGGCCGGCGCTCGAGAATCTCGTGCACCTCGTCGATCGGCAGGCGGGCGCCGGAAAGCGCCGTCGCCCGACCTTCGCGCGCCAACAGTTCGTTGAGGTCGGACAGGCGCTCGGCCTGCTCGCGATAGGCGCGGAACAGTTTTATCACCGCCGCAGACGCGTTGGGCGCGGCCTCGGCAAGCTCGATCAGTTCCTGATCACCCGGCAACTCGCCGACCAGCAGGGGATCGGTGAACACTTCCTTCAAGGCAGCGACAGATCCCCTCGCCTCGCCCTGCAGTTCGTGTGGATCGACCTTGTAGACGGAAGCCAGCCTGAGGATCAGCTGCACCGTCAGCGGCCGCTGGTTGCGCTCGATCAGATTGAGATAGGACGGTGAAATGCCGAGGCCCTCGGCCATCGCCGTCTGGGTCAGGCCCTTGGCATTGCGGATGCGGCGGATGCGCGGCCCGGCGAAGATCTTCTGGTCAGCCACGGACTGTCCTTTACAGCAATTTACATGAACTTTCTGGGCTCTGGCCTTTTACAATAATGACAAATTTACAACGCACCTCTGTCAAACGCAACACAGGTTTTCTCTTATATTCCGTCGGCTTCCCGGATTTTTGTGGCTGATTTCGCGCAGAAATGTAAATCCAGTCATACCCAACGACCCCAGATTCTCGACGCCTTGAGACAGTTCAGCAATTCCTCGGAGTGACCAATGACTGATTTTTACAACCTCGTCCCATCGGCCCCGGAAGGTCGTTTCGACGGTATCGAACGGCCCTACTCCGCGGCGGATGTGAAGCGTCTGCGCGGTTCGGTGCAGATCCGTCAGAGCCTCGCCGAAATGGGTGCCAACCGGCTGTGGAAGCTCATCCATGAGGAGGACTTCGTCAACGCGCTCGGTGCCATGTCCGGCAATCAGGCGATGCAGCAGGTGCGCGCCGGACTGAAAGCGATCTACCTGTCGGGCTGGCAGGTTGCCGCCGACGCCAACACGGCTGGCGCGATGTATCCGGACCAGTCGCTCTATCCGGCCAATGCAGCGCCCGAACTGGTCAAGCGCATCAACCGGACGCTGCAGCGCGCCGACCAGATCGAAACGTCCGAAGGCAACGGGCTTTCCGTCGAGACATGGTTCGCGCCGATCGTCGCCGACGCGGAAGCCGGTTTCGGCGGACCGCTCAACGCCTTCGAAATCATGAAGGCCTTCATCGAGGCGGGCGCCGCCGGCGTCCATTATGAGGACCAGTTGGCGTCGGAAAAGAAATGCGGCCATCTCGGCGGCAAGGTGCTGATCCCGACCGCGGCGCACATCCGCAACCTCAACGCCGCGCGCCTGGCGGCGGACGTGATGGGCACGCCGACCCTGGTCGTCGCGCGCACCGATGCGGAAGCCGCCAAGCTGCTCACCTCCGACATCGACGAACGCGACCAGCCTTTCGTCGACTACGACGCCGGGCGCACGGTGGAAGGCTTCTACCATGTCAGGAACGGCATCGAGCCCTGCATCGCCCGCGCCATTGCCTATGCGCCTTACGCGGATCTGATCTGGTGCGAGACCTCGAAGCCGGACCTGACGCAGGCCAGGAAATTCGCCGAGGGCGTGCGCAAGCATCATCCCGACAAGCTGCTCGCCTACAATTGCTCGCCCTCGTTCAACTGGAAGAAGAACCTCGACGACGCGACGATCGCCAGGTTCCAGAAGGAGCTCGGCGCGATGGGCTACAAGTTCCAGTTCATCACGCTCGCCGGCTTCCACCAGCTCAACTACGGCATGTTCGAACTGGCGCGCGGCTACAAGGCGCGGCAGATGGCGGCCTATTCCGAGTTGCAGGAAGCGGAGTTCGCGGCCGAGGCCGATGGCTACACCGCGACCAAACATCAGCGCGAAGTCGGCACCGGCTATTTCGACGCCGTGTCGATGGCGATCACCGGCGGCCAGTCATCGACCACCGCCATGCATGAATCGACCGAGCACGCGCAGTTCAAACCGGCCGCGGAATAGCGAGCAGCAAAGTACAGAGGAAACGCCCAACAGGGCTGGGAACACAGGAGAAGACCAATGGCATCGATAAGCCGCGTCAAGGAACGCGCCGAGGAACAGTCGACGACGATGAGCGTCGACCAGCAGGCGACGATCCGCATGCTGGCAAACGACCTGCACCGCCTCAACCAGTCGGTGATGAAGGCGGTCGAGGCGGGCGTCTCGGTGGAACTCGTGCGCTCGGCACGACATCACGGCGGCGACGGCAACTGGGGCGATCTGCTGATCCCGGTGATCGTCACGCAGCAGCGCCACGGCTGACCGGAATCCATGCAACCGACCCTTCACCTGCGCATCCATTGCGCAGGTGAATTTTCTTTTTATGAAATGCACGTGTGGACAGTTGAGTACAGTAGCGTTGCTTGAAATTCACTGCTCCCGGCGATGATTTCGGGCACTTTTATTTCAACTTGACATAGGCTCCGATCTCACGCCAATTGCGCTCCGGATTCAACTCTGCATTGAAATAGGGGCGAGCTTCTTGGCCGACTTGTGTGCCCGGTGAATCGCGAAGGCGAGACTCCAAGACATCCGAATCTGGTGACCCGCGACTCAACCACCGAGGCGACCCGCGATCCGTCGCAGGTGCTTGTCGTCGGGAAATCGCCCATCAATCGCGTGGTGATTTCAAAGATCGTCGAGCGATCCGGACTCAAGCCGATTTCGGAATCTCCCGACACAGCGGCAAGGATCTTGCGGTCGCTCATTCCCGGTGTGGTTGTCCTTGACGGCGGCGCCGACAACAAGGACTGCGACAATCTGATGTCCAGCATCGACGCGTTGCGCCGCGCCTCGGGCAAATCGCTGCCACCGGTAATCCTGCTGTCAACCAAGAACGGCACGACGGAAAGTCTGGGCCTGTCTGGTATCATCGACGTGGTGGTCGCCAAGCCGATCACGCCCGAACGGTTGCAACCGGTGATCGATCGCCTGATCGGCCGCTAAGGCAATTGCGGGAAAAGTACGCAGGCGGTTTTCCGTCCGGAATTGAGCAAACCAGGTAAGGCCCGGCGATCACGGATCGATGATGCTTTCGATCAGTCCGGGCAGTTGTCCGAGATCGGATATCTGGCGGAACCTCGATTCGGTTACCGGCGCCTCGACATGCTCCAGCACCCATGTCAGTTCATGCGGCACATGGACACCCCAGCCGCCGGCCTCTATGGCCGGCACCACATCCGACTTCAGCGAGTTGCCGACCATCATGCTTTTCGCCGGACCATCACCGTGGCGGTTGAAGAGCCTGCTATAGGTGGCTGCATTCTTGTCACTGACGATCTCGACCGCGTCGAACAGATCGCCAAGGCCTGAGCCAGCCAGCTTGCGCTCCTGATCGAAGAGGTCGCCCTTGGTGATCAGCACGAGGCGGAATGCGCCGGCAAGCTTTTCGACCGTCTCGCGGGCGTGCGGCAAGGCCTCGATCGGATGGCTCAGCATCTCGCGGCCGGCATCGAGAATCTCCGCTATGACCGGAGCCGGTACGCGGCCTTGCGTGACCTCGATCGCCGTCTCGATCATCGACAGGGTAAATCCCTTGATGCCGAAGCCATAGACGGCGAGGTTGCGCCTTTCGGCCTCCAGCAATCGTGCCGAGATGTGCTCCGCTTCGCCATGGTCGACGAGCATGGCGGCAAAGCGCTTTTCCGTCAGCCGGAAGAACTGCTCGTTCTGCCACAGCGTGTCGTCGGCATCGAATCCGATCGTTGTCAGTTTGCCGTTGGGCCGCATTCAATTTCTCGATTAAGATTTGGGGCCTCGATTGAAGGGGACGGCCGAAACTAAGCCGATTGGCGTGATTTTCAACCGCGGTCAGCCAATGCCCGACGCGGCTCCCCTTCCCTTCCATAGGAGGGCACGGCTATACTCCACAATCCGCAACCCAATCTGGTGAATGATGCCGCCTGCAAAAAAGGAAGTCCGTCCGTCGAGCCGCGGAGGACGCGCCCGCACGCCTGCCTTCGTGAAAAACCAACGGGGCGTCAAGAACTGGAAGGAAGTCAGCGCCTGGCTGGAGTGGCGCGGCATCGAGGACATCGAGTGCATCACGCCCGATCAGGCAGGCGTTGCGCGTGGCAAGATGATGCCATCGAAGAAATTCACCTCCAACACCTCGCTGGCACTGCCTTCGGCTGTCTTCATGACAACGATTTCCGGCGGCTACCCCGAGGATGGCAATGGCTTCCATTATCCGGAAGACGACGGCGACCTCAAACTGATGCCGGACCTGTCGACCCTGACGGTGGTGCCCTGGGAGGAAGACCCGACGGCCGCGGTCATCTGCGACCTCGTCCACCAGGACGGACGCTCGGTCGAGTTCACGCCGCGCAATGTGTTGAAACGTGTGGTGGCCGCCTATGACAAGCTCGGCCTGAAGCCGGTGGTGGCGCCCGAGATCGAATTCTACCTGGTGCGCAAGAATCCCGATCCGGACTATCCGCTGACCCCGCCTGTCGGCCGGTCGGGACGCGCGATCGGCGGCGGCGCCGGCTATTCGATCGCCGGCGTCAACGAATTCGACGAACTGATCGACGACATCTACCATTTCTCCGAAAGCCAGGGCCTTGAGATCGATACGCTGATCCACGAGGAGGGCGCCGGCCAGTTGGAGATCAATCTGCGCCACGGCGACCCGATCGAACTGGCCGACCAGGTGTTCATGTTCAAGCGCACCATTCGCGAGGCAGCACTCAAGCACGAGATCTATGCCACCTTCATGGCCAAGCCCATCCAGGGGCAACCCGGCTCCGCCATGCACATCCATCAGTCGATCATCGACAAGAAGACCGGACTGAACATCTTTTCGGCCGCTGACGGCTCGGAAACTGACGATTTTTTCCATTTCATCGGCGGCATGCAGAAGCATGTGCCGAACGCACTTGTGATGTTCGCGCCCTATGTCAATTCCTACCGCCGGCTGACGCAGGCGGCGTCGGCGCCGGTCAACAACAAATGGGGCTATGACAACCGCACCACGGCGTTTCGTGTGCCGCGCTCGGATCCGGCGGCGCGGCGCGTCGAAAACCGCATCCCGTCCTCCGATGCCAACCCCTATCTGGCGCTGGCGGCATCGCTTGCCTGCGGGCTGATCGGCATCACCAACAAGATCAAGGCCGAGCCTCCCGTGCTGACCACCGCCAATGCCGACGAAATCGACCTGCCGCGCGGCCTGCTCGAAGCCGTCGACCTGTTCGAGGGCGACGAGGAACTCTGCGCGCATCTGGGCAAGTCCTTCGCCGCCACCTATGCGGCGATCAAACGGGCGGAGTTCGAGACCTTCATGGAAGTGATCAGCCCGTGGGAGCGGGAGTATTTGTTGCTGAATGTGTAGGGAATAGGGCAGTAGGGGAGTAGGGGAGTAGGGG
>NZ_RZTC01000046.1:0-2765 GCF_004023165.1 Mesorhizobium sp. M7A.F.Ca.MR.176.00.0.0
GACCGTGACGCTCGACATCACCATCGAGGAAGCGGCGACCGCCGAAAAGGTGACGGCGATGTTCCCCGACGGCCGCAAGGTGGCGGTCAAGCTGCCGGCCTATGTCGAGGACGGCCAGACCATCCGCCTCAAGGGCCAAGGCGAGCAGGGGCCGGGCCAGCCAGGCGACGCGCTGGTCAAGATCCATCTGCGCCGACATCCACGCTACCGCATCGAGGGCCGCGACCTGCACGCCGATCTGCCGGTGGTGCTGGCGGATGCGGTGCTCGGCGCCAAGGTGCCGGTCGAGACGCCGACCGGCAGGCTTGCGGTCAACATTCCTGCCTGGTCGAGCTCCGACAAGGTCCTGCGGCTGAAGGGCAGAGGCCTGCCGGAAAAGGCCGGCGGCCACGGCGATCTCTACGCTCATGTGCGTATCATGCTGCCGGAAGGCGGCGACAGCGCGCTCGAAGAGCTGTTGCGCGGCCAAAAAGGCTGATCGGCGGCTTTTGTCCCCCGAACTGTCCGGTTTGGACGCTTGAAGGGGCTCTGTGCCTGTGCGATAGGGCAACCCACAAAGCTGAAATCTTGCGGAGAGCGCTCACATGGCGGGTGGACAGGGCCTAATGGCCGGCAAGCGCGGCCTCATTCTTGGCGTCGCCAACAATAGGTCGATCGCCTATGGCATCGCCAAGTCGTGCGTCGACCATGGCGCCGAGATCGCGCTGACCTATCAGGGCGAGGCGTTCAAGAAGCGCGTCGAGCCGCTGGCGGCGGAACTGGGCGCCTTTGTCGCCGGCCATTGCGACGTCACCGATCCGGCGAGCCTGGACGAGGTTTTCGCCAATGTCGCCAGGCACTGGGGCAAGCTTGATTTCCTCGTCCACGCCATCGCCTTCTCCGACAAGGATGAACTGACCGGCCGCTATGTCGAGACGACGCGCGACAATTTCCTGCGCACCATGGACATTTCGGTCTATTCCTTCACCACCATAGCCAAGCGCGCCGAGGCGCTGATGACCAATGGCGGCTCGTTGCTGACGCTGACCTACTACGGCGCCGAAAAGGTCATGCCGCACTACAACGTCATGGGTGTCGCCAAGGCGGCGCTCGAGGCCAGCGTGCGCTACCTGGCGGTCGACCTCGGCGCCAAGAAGATCCGCGTCAACGCCATCTCGGCCGGCCCGATCAAGACGTTGGCCGCCTCCGGCATCGGCGATTTCCGCTACATCCTGAAGTGGAACGAGTACAATTCGCCGCTGAAGCAGACGGTCACGCAGGAGGAAGTCGGCGATTCCGGCGTCTATTTCCTGTCCGACCTGTCGCGCGGCGTCACCGGTGAAGTGCACCACGTCGATTCGGGCTACCACGTCGTCGGCATGAAGGCGGTCGACGCGCCTGATATTTCGACGGTCAAGGACTAACGCCCGGCCAACCGTCGTCCGTCCCGATCCCGCACCGGAAGACCTGATGTACCCGCTGGTTTATATCGCGCGCCACGGCCAGACCGCGTGGAACGCCGAAATGCGACTTCAGGGGCAGGCCGATACCGATCTCAACGCTCTTGGCCGCGAACAGGCGACCGGCAACGGGCTTCGGCTAGCCGCGTTGGTCCCAAATCCCTGGGAATTCGATTTCCTCGCCAGTCCGATGAAACGGACGCGCGAAACGATGCAGCGTGTTCGCGCCGCGATGAAGCTCGATCCGGATGCCTATCGAACCGATCCGCGCCTCGTCGAAGTCAATTTCGGCGATTGGCAGGGATTTACCTTTCCCGAGCTCGAGACAGGATATCCCGGAGCAAGCAGGACGCGCGCTCTGGACAAATGGAACTTTCAGCCGCCCGGCGAAGGTGCGGAGAGCTATCAGATGCTGCTCGAACGGGTGAGGCCATGCTTCGACGCGATCGAACGCCAGACGATATGCGTGACCCATGGCGGCGTCATGCGCACCTTGTTTCGCTTCGTTCTGGGGCTGGCCGAGGACGAGGCCGCGAACCTGGAAATACCGCAGGATCGCCTGCTCAAGCTCGAAGGCAAGAGTCTGGAGTGGCTTTAATGCATGTCGCCCAAAAGTGGCCCCGGTTTTGGGAGAACGACATGCATAAAACAAAGACCTAAAGCGGGTCGCCTGAATCCGTTCAGACGCGACACGCTTTAGGCCATTGGCAGGCGGCTCGGCGAAAGCTGAACCGCAAACACAGCATTCAATTGAGGTTGGAAGCTCTAGTTGGCAGAGCTGTCCGGCAGTTCCATGTCGGTGACGATGTTTTCGCCATTGGTCACATCGTAGGCGATGACGATGTCCATGCCCGGCTTCAGCGCGTCGAGATCGGTCTCGGCGTTCAGCTTGTAGGACTTGCCGTCATCCAGCGTCAGCGTCGCCGTATCCTTGTCGATCTTCTTGATCAGGCCTTCGGTCTGGCCGGCGAAAGCGGCGGTGGAAAGCAGCAGCGTGGCGGCAATGGCGCCAATCAGGGTACGCATGATCGTTCCTCTTTATCATTGCGCCGGCATGGCGGCGGGCGTTCAACGGCGGATGGAGCAGAGCAGAAACCAACCGAATGTGTCAAAACTAAATCCGCCAGATCACAGTTTGACCCCTGTGAAAAACGCCAATAGAAGGCAACCTACAGCGCCGCGCGTCCTCTTGGACGCGCAAAGGACGCTGTAGCATTGTTGATTTTGCGCATGATCCTTTCCGAAAATCGCTCCGATTTTCGGGGTCATGCGCCAAGCCGGCTCCGCTGCCGGGCAGGGTCATTTCATGTCTCACAACACGTTCGG
>NZ_RZTC01000046.1:2775-49898 GCF_004023165.1 Mesorhizobium sp. M7A.F.Ca.MR.176.00.0.0
CACCTGGGGCGAAAGCCATGGCCCGTCGCTCGGCTGCGTGGTCGACGGCTGCCCGCCCGGCATCCGCTTCACTCGAGCCGACATCCAGGCCGACCTCGACAAGCGCCGGCCGGGGCAATCACGTTTCGTGACGCAGCGTCGCGAACCGGATGAAGTGAAGGTGCTGTCCGGCTTCATCTTCGACGAGGACGGCGAGACGATGATCACCACCGGCACGCCGGTGTCGATGCTGATCGAGAATGTCGACCAGCGTTCAAAGGATTATGGCGAGATCGCCCGCCAGTACCGGCCGGGCCATGCCGACTACACCTATGACGTCAAATACGGCGTGCGCGATTACCGCGGCGGCGGCCGCTCCTCGGCCCGCGAGACGGCAGCCAGGGTGGCGGCCGGTGCCTTGGCGCGCAAGGTGGTTCCGGGCGTTGTGGTGCGCGGCGCGCTGGTGTCGATGGGCGAAAAATCCATAGACCGCGCCAACTGGAACTGGAATTTCATCGGCGATGCCGAAAATCCGTTCTTCACCCCCGATCCGGCCTCCGTACCCGTCTTCACCCAGTATCTCGACGGCATCCGCAAGGCGGGCTCCTCGGTCGGTGCGGTGATCGAAATCGTCGCCGACGGCGTTCCGCCAGGCCTCGGCGCGCCGATCTATGCCAAGCTCGATCAGGACATCGCCTCCGGCCTGATGTCGATCAACGCGGTCAAGGGCGTCGAGATCGGCAACGGCTTCGAGGCCGCCCGCATCACCGGCGAGCAGAATGCCGACGAGATGCGCATCGGCAATGACGGCAAGCCGGTGTTCCTGTCCAACAATGCCGGCGGCATCCTCGGCGGCATCTCGACCGGCCAGGCGATCGTCGCTCGTTTCGCCGTGAAGCCGACCTCCTCGATCCTGACGCCGCGAAAGTCGATCGACAAGGACGGCAAGGACGTCGAGATCATGACCAAGGGTCGCCACGACCCATGCGTCGGCATCCGCGCCGTGCCGATCGGCGAAGCAATGGTTGCCTGTGCGATCGCCGACCACTATCTGCGGCATCGGGGACAGACGGGGAGGGAATAGGGGAATAAGGGAATATGTTGCGTTCTTAGCGCGGCCGGCCAAATCTTTTTGCTTTTCCCTACTCCCGTACTGCCCTACTCCCTTATTCCCCTGCGAGCGAAGCGAGCACTTATGCCTTACGACCAGAAGAAGATCGTCGAAGCCCTGCGTGCTTTCGAACGCGGCGAGATCGTCGTCGTCATGGATGATGACGGGCGCGAGAACGAAGGCGACCTGATCGTCGCCGCCGTCCACTGCACGCCCGAAAAGATGGCGTTCATCGTGCGCCACACCTCCGGCATCGTCTGCACGCCGATGCCGCGCGAAGAAGCCAAGCGGCTGAACCTTGCGCCGATGGTCGCCGACAACGATTCCGCCCATACCACCGCTTTCACCGTCAGCGTCGATTTCAAGCATGGCACCACGACGGGCATCTCGGCCGAAGATCGCACTTTGACCGTTCGAAATCTTGCCAACGGCAATGTCGGCGGCTCGGATTTCGTCCGCCCCGGCCATATCTTCCCGCTGATCGCGCGCGAAGGCGGCGTGCTGATGCGCTCCGGCCATACCGAAGCAGCGGTCGATCTGTGCAAGCTCGCCGGCCTGCCGCCGGTCGGCGTCATTTCCGAGCTGGTCAATGATGACGGCACCGTCAAGCGCGGCCCGCAGGTGCAGGCTTTCGCCGAGGAGCATGGGCTGAAGCAGGTTTCGGTTGCCGACCTCATCGCCTACCGGCAACGTAAGGAAACTCTGGTCGAACGCGTCGCTTGCTCGGAAATCGACACGCTCGGCGGCAAGGCACAGGTCTTCACCTACACGCTGCCGTGGGACTCCATGCACCACGTCGCCATCGTCTTCGGCGACATTCGTGACGGCGAGGAGGTCCCGGTGCGCCTGCATTCGGAGGATGTGGTGACCGATGTGTTCGGCACCAGCCACCGGCTCGACGCCATCATGAAGGCAATGGGCGAGCGCAGGCGCGGCGTCATCGTCTATCTCAGAGAAGGCTCCGTCGGCGTTGCGCATCAGGAGCGCAAACGACCGGCAAGCGGCGACCGCGAGGATCACGACGAGGCCCGCCGCCGCGAAAACGAGTGGCGCGAGATCGGGCTCGGCGCGCAGATCCTCAAGGATCTCGGCATCTCCTCGATCAACCTGATCGCCTCGCGCGAACGCCACTATGTCGGCCTCGAAGGTTTTGGCATCCATATCGCCAAGACCGAGATCCTCTAGGATATATCGATATTCAGGTTAGGCCGGCCTGCAAATGACGGCTTTCTGCGCTTCCGGTGCTCACGGACCGGAAAGTCCGCTGCGCTCCGGTTCTCGAAATCCATCATTTTCGACTCGGCCTGACCTGAATCTCAACATATCCTGGCGGTCACTCGGCCGGAACGGCGGCAGCCTCGCACCCATCCAGGTCGCATTCGCGGGTGGCAAGGCTGCGTTGGCCAAGCAGCACCGTGGCCAGTGCGATCGTGCCTGAAGCCACCGACACCCAGAACCCGCTCTGGGCGCCGAACGCATCCACCATCGCGCCGGCGGCGAACGAGCCCAGCGCCATGCCGATGCCGATGCCGGTCATGACCCAGGTGATGCCTTCGGTCAGCATCGCTTCCGGCACATGCCGCTCGATCAGGCCGAACGCGGTGATGAAGGTCGGCGAGATCGCCACACCGCTGATGAACACGGTCAGCGCCAGCAGCGGCACGGTGTCGGCGGCGAGCGGCAACAGCGTGCCGAGCGCGACGAGGGCGACTGCGATGGCGAGCTGGCGTTGCAGCGGCGCCTTCAGGCTGAGCGCGCCGACGATGATGCCGAGCACGAACGATCCCAGCGCATAAACGCCGATGACAAGGCTGGCGGCGCCGGGTTGGCCAAGCTCCTTGGTGATCGCCACGGTGGTCACTTCCGTCGTCGCGAAGGTTGCGCCGATGAAGATCAGGGCGAGGGTGATGATCTGAACCGGCCGCAGGCGGATCGCCGAGCCGCTTGAGTTATGGTCGACCGGCCGCACCTGGGGCTCGGTCGAGCGTTGCAGGATGAAGGCCGCTGATCCGAATGCGAGAAATAATGTGCTCACCAGAACGCCGGCTTCCGGGAATAGGGCGGCACTCAGGCCGACCGATAGCGATGCCCCGGCGATATAGACCAGTTCATCGGCCACCGACTCGAAGGCGAATGCGGTGTTCATCTGCGGCCGCCCCCGGAAAATCTCCGTCCAGCGCGCGCGCACCATCGCAGGTATGCTTGGCATGGCGGCGGCCAGCAGTGCCGATACGAACAGCGTCCAAACCGGCCAGTCCTGGTTGGCCGCCGCTATGAGGACGGCGAAAGCCAGCACCGCGATGATGGTGGTGGGCACCACGATCCGTGTCTGGCCCAGGCGGTCCACCAGTCTCGATACCTGCGGCGCGACGAAGGCGTTGGCCAGCGCGTATGTCGCCGAGACGGCTCCGGCCAGCCAGTATTCGCCACGCGTCTGCGACAGCATCGCCACGATGCCGATGGGCGCCATGGCGATCGGCAGGCGCGCCATGAAGCCGGCGGCCGCAAAGCCCTTGGCGCCGGGGGCACGAAAGATTTCCGCGTAGGGATTTTGCATCGGTTGGTTCCTCGACAAAGGACGATTGGGCAATTACATACGGAGCGTATGATTATTAAATAGAGCATACGCCGCGTATGTCAATTGGCATACGTTGCGTATGTGAATAGGGCCAGAAGCCATGCACAGACCCCGCAAGGAGATGATCGCCGAGACGCGCGCAAAGCTTATCGCGGCGGCCCGTCATGCCTTCGGCACAACAGGCTATGCAGAAGCCTCGATGGATGATTTCACCGCTTCGGCCGGGCTGACGCGCGGCGCGCTCTATCATCATTTCGGCGACAAGAAGGGGCTGCTGCAGGCGGTCATAGCCCAGATTGACGGCGAGATGGCGGCGCGCATCAATGAGGTCGCGTCGAGAGCACCGACCCGCTGGCAACATTTCGTGGACGAGTGCTCGACCTATATCGAGATGGCGCTGGAGCCGGAAATCCAGCGCATCATGTTCCGCGATGGCCCGGCCGTGCTGGGGGATCCAGCGCAATGGCCGAATGCCAGTGCGTGCATCGCTTCAATGACCGACCATCTGACCGCGCTGCAGGAGGAGGAGGTCGTTGTCTCCAGCCTCGACCCCGAGACCGCCTCGCGACTGATCATCGGAGCGAGCAGCCAGGCGGCGCAACGGATCGCCAATTCGAACGACCCCGAAGCGACGTCGAAGAAGGTGGTGACGGCGTTCAAGCAACTGCTCGAAGGCCTGCTCAGGAAGCCGGATCCGGAGTCGAATTGAAGTTCCCACCGGAGCTTTCGTGCCGGCATCTGTTCCCGATAGGAATTTTTTCTTGACTTCGTGCCCTCAGCTAAGGTACATATTCGTCCATGGTGCCGATTCGCGCCAGTGACCCGCCGCACAGGCGGGTTTTTCGTTTGATGCTCCGTCAGCCAACGCGCCGGCGAAAGGCTACGAAAGAAAACCGTCAGCCCGAATTCGTCGCCCTTCGTCAGGGGCCGGCAATTGACAATCGCCGGGTTGAGTCCATCCTCTTCCACCATCTCTGAGGCGGAGATTCGGGGCACATGTGGGATTTTGAGATCGGCCGGTCGGTGTCCATCATGATGCGGACCTGGCCGTTCATCGTCTTTCGCATGATCGTCTATTTCGGCATCACGCTGGCCTACATCATGGCGACCGGCACCGGTGCCTCGGTCGGCTATGGCGTCGGCCATATCTCCACCGATCCCGACGGGCCCATGTCCTTTGCCCTGTGGGGCGGCGTGGTCGGGTTTGGCATCGTCTCGATCGCGGTCTACTGGATCCGCGAATACATCCTCTATGTCGTCAAGGCCGGCCACATCGCCGTCATGGTTCATCTGATCGACGGCCGCGACATTCCCGGCGGTCAGGACCAGATCGCCTATGCCAGGGATATCGTGACCCAGCGTTTCGCCGAGGCCAACATCCTTTTCGTCGTCGACCAACTCGTCAAGGGCGCCATCCGCGCCATCACCGGACTGCTCGGCGGCATCGCCGCCTTCCTGCCGATACCGGGCCTGAGCGGCTTGGTCTCCTTCATCAACACGGTGATCCGCCTGTCGCTGACCTATGTCGACGAGATCATCCTCGGCTACAACATCCGCATCAATTCAGCCTCGCCCTTCGAGACGGCGCGCCAGGGCGTCGTGCTCTATGCCCAGAACGGCAAGGTCATGGTCAAGAACGCCGTCTGGCTGGCGGTCATCATGTGGGGCGTGTCGTTCATCATCTTTCTGATGATGCTGGCGCCTGCCGGCGCGATTCTGTTCCTGATGCCTGGCCAGCTCGCCGGCTGGGCTTTTGTGCTCGCCATCGTCTTCGCCTGGGCATTCAAGGCGGCGTTCATTGAACCCTTCGCCATCGCCTGCCTGATGCAGGTCTATTTCAAGACCATCGCGGGCCAGGTGCCGGATCCGGCCTGGGACGCCCGGCTGGCCGAGGCGTCGTCGAAGTTCAGGGAGCTCAAGGACAAGGCGCTCGCCTCCTTCGGCGGTTCGCGCTGGGCTACGGCCGGCGCCACACCCTGATCGGCCGGGCGGGTGATGTCTGGTGAGGCAGAAACGGTGTTGAGGCGCGCCACGGCGGATTTGAGCTGTGTCTCGCCTTGCCCGGAAAAGGTCTCGCTCATGATCAACTCCGGCAGCGGCAGCCGCCGTCCCCAGCCATGCGTTTCAAGGTCCGGTTTGGGAGCGAACTCGGAAACACGGCCGACGCAGAGATAGGCGATCGGCGTTACGTGGTCCGGAATGGCCAACAGCCGCTTTAGCGCCTGCGCTTCGATGATGCTGACCCAGCCTACACCGACGCCCTCGGCACGCGCGGCCAGCCAGAAATTCTGCACCGCGCAGACGGTGCTGTAGAGATCCATCTCCGGATTGTGCCAGCGTCCCAGCGGCGAACCCTTCGAGCGCTGCCTATCGCAGGTGATGCAGATGTTGAGCGCGCTTTCGCAGATGCCTTCCAGCTTGAGCTTGCGGTACAGCGCCTGTTTTTCCGCCTCGATCGCCGGCAGCTCCTGTTCGCGCGCGGCCAGGAACAGGTCGCGCACCTCCGCCCGTCGCTCGATGTCACGAATGACGATGAAATTCCATGGCTGCATGAAGCCGACCGATGGCGCGTGATGGGCAGCAAGCAGCAGCCGCGCCAGCACGTCGTCATCGATCGCGGTGGGCAGGAAATGGCTGCGCACGTCGCGCCGCGTGAACATGGCGCGATAGACCGCATCGCGCGCATCCTGGTCAAATCCATCGTCAATGGCAGCGGTCATGTGTTCCGGCATCGCTTGTCCCCTTGCGATTGCAGATTCAAAACTGTCAGAGCGTAGTTTGTGCGTCCAAGTAGACGCACGTCGCTCTGATGTCGTCCGCCTGACCATGCGGATGACAATGCCTGCCAGGCCGGTCTTCTGGCTTGGGATCAACCCGCGTCCGGTGCCTTCCCGTCATCGACAGTGGCATTTACCGGCGCGGTCCCCCTCACAGCGTTGGGCACGCCACGGAATTCAACCGTGTTCCCGATTCTCCCGCTTCCGGCGGGCACCAGGCAGTACCAGGGACCTTACGCCGAAGCGCCGGCGAGGCCAATGCCTGCGGCGACGCGAATGGACGCAGTCGATTTTCCCCAGCGATCAAGCAGCAATGCATGGCCATAGCGGCGCCGGGGCACTAGATAGGGAGCATGACCACCCGTCTCTACACCCATCCGATCTTCCTCGAGCATCTCACGCCGCCCGGACATCCCGAGCGGCCCGACCGCTTGCGTGCCATCGAGCGCGTGCTCGATGAGGAAGCCTTTGCCGGGCTCGATCGTATCCAGGCGCCGGAAGGCGACGAGGCCACCATCCTCTACGCGCATCCCGCCGATTTCGTCGCCCGCGTGCGCGCCGCCATTCCCGACGAGGGGATTGCCCGCATCGATGCCGACACCACTGCCAGTCCGAAGAGCTGGCAAGCGGCGATCACCGCGATCGGCGCCGCCAACGCCGCCGTCGATGACGTCTTTTCGGGCCGCGCCGACAACGTCTTCGTCGCCGCCCGGCCGCCCGGCCATCATGCCGAAAAGAGCACCGCCATGGGCTTCTGCCTGTTCAACACGGCGGCGATCGCGGCGCGCTATGCGCAGAAGAAACACGGTGTCGAGCGCGTTGCCATCGTCGACTGGGACGTGCATCACGGCAATGGCACGCAGGACATTTTCTGGGACGATCCGTCGGTGCTCTATTGCTCGACACACCAGATGCCGCTTTATCCCGGCACCGGAGCGAAGAACGAAACGGGCGCCGGCAACATCGTCAACGCGCCGCTGGCGCCGCAGACTGGCAGCGAGGTGTTTCGCGATGCCTTCCTGTCGCGCGTCCTGCCCGCGCTCGACAATTTCGCGCCCGACCTGATTATCATTTCGGCGGGGTTCGACGCGCACCACCGCGATCCGCTGGCCGAGATCAATCTGACCGAGGATGATTTCGACTGGGCGACCGGCCAGCTGATGCAGCGCGCGGCACGCCACAGCGGCAACCGGCTCGTCAGCCTGCTCGAGGGCGGCTACGATCTGCAGGGATTGGCATTTTCGGTCGCCGCCCATGTCGGGCGACTGATGAAAGGATGAATGATGGCCGATGAGACCAACGAAGACGTCAAGGCGATGAGCTTCGAGCAGGCACTCGATGCGCTGGAGAAGATCGTCGATGATCTGGAGCGTGGCGACGTGCCGCTCGACCAGTCGATCAGGATCTATGAACGTGGCGAGGCGCTGAAGGCGCATTGCGACCGGCTGCTGAAGGCCGCCGAGGACAAGGTCGAGAAGATCAGGCTGTCGCGCGACGGCAAGCCGGTCGGAACGGAGCCGCTCGACGCGGATTGAGGCCCGGTCCGAACATAGGCTCGCCTCACCGGTTTTTGGACATGATCATGATCGAGGATATAACTCGTCCCGATTGAAACAGCTCAAGGACAAGAGGAGATACGGAAGCGATGTGCAGAAACATCAAGACCCTGTTCAATTTTGATCCGCCGGCAACCAATGACGAGGTGCGCGACGCGGCCCTTCAGTTCGTCCGCAAGCTGAGCGGAACGACGCGACCCTCGAAGCAGAACCAGCACGCCTTCGACCATGCCGTCGAAGCCATCGCGGCCTCGGCGCGCGAACTGCTCGATTCCCTGGAAACCCATCAGCATCCGCGTAATCGCGAAGAGGTGGCGGCCAAGCTGCGGGCAAAGGCGGCGATCCGCTTTGCCTGATGCGGCCAGGCGGCCTTCGACCACCGACAAGGAGAGTCCATGAGCTTCTTCCCCGGGAAAGACCCTGAGGTGGGCGATGCCTTAGCCAGCGACCAGATCGAATTGATGGTCATCCCGAACGCCAAGGACATCGGCGGTTTTCAGGTGCGCCGTGCTCTGCCGACGGCAAAAAGGCGGCTGGTCGGGCCGTTCATCTTCTTCGACCGCATGGGTCCCGCGATCCTGCGCGCCGGCCAGGCGCTGGACGTCCGTCCGCATCCGCATATCGGCCTGTCGACGGTCACCTATCTGTTCGACGGCAAGATCCGGCACCGCGATTCACTCGGCACCGAAATGGTCATTCAGCCCGGCGACGTGAATTTGATGACCGCCGGCCGCGGCATCGTCCATTCGGAGCGTACGCCGGAGGAACTGCGTGGCGCGCCGATGTCGGTATCCGGCCTGCAGACATGGCTGGCGCTGCCGGACGACAAGGAAGAGGTGGCACCGGTTTTCGAGAACACAGGAGCGCTCAGGCTTCCCGAGATCGATGCCGAAGGCGTCAACGGGCGCCTCATCATCGGCGATTTCCAGGGGTTGCGGTCGCCGGTCAGGGCTGACTCGGAGACGCTCTACGCCGACCTGCGCCTGGCGCCCGGCGCCAGCGTGAACATCCCGGCCGATGCGGAAGAACGAGCTATCTACACGCTGGAAGGCGAGGTCTCGATATCAGGTGACGTCTTTCCGGCGGAACGGCTGCTGGTGTTCCGTCCCGGTGACGAGATCGTCGTATCGTCGCAGACCGGTGCACATTTCATGCTGTTTGGCGGCGCCTCGCTCGGTTCGAAGCGTTACATCTGGTGGAATTTCGTCTCATCGTCGAAGGAACGCATCGAACAGGCCAAGCAAGAATGGAAGACGGGCCGCTTCGACATCGTTCCAGGAGACGAGGAAGAATTCATCCCGCTGCCGGAAAGCTGATGCCTGTCACCCAAAGTGGCAGAACGAAATGCATAGACAAAAGACTAGGGCCTGATCCGCGTCACTGACACGCATTTACTTTCGCCGGCCGGCGGCCTATTCGCCCATCAACCGAAAGCCCGAGCACCGTGAACGCAACGCCGCATACGCCGCTTCTCGACAAGGTCCGCATCCCGGCCGACCTGCGCACGCTTGCCGAAAGCGAACTGCCACAATTGGCGTCCGAGCTTCGCGCCGAGCTGGTCGACGCCGTGTCCCGCACGGGTGGTCATCTGGGCGCCGGGCTTGGCGTGGTCGAGCTGACAGTGGCGCTGCACTATGTCTTCAACACCCCGGACGACCGGCTGATCTGGGATGTCGGCCACCAGGCCTATCCGCACAAGATCCTGACCGGCCGCCGCGACCGTATCCGCACGCTGCGCCAGGAAGGCGGCCTGTCCGGCTTCACCCGCCGCGCCGAGAGCGAGTACGATCCCTTCGGCGCCGCCCACTCCTCGACATCGATATCGGCCGGCCTCGGAATGGCCGCCGCCCGCGATCTCTCCGGCGGCCGCAACAACGTCATTGCCGTCATCGGCGACGGCGCCATGTCTGCCGGCATGGCCTATGAGGCGATGAACAATGCCGGTGCGCTCGATGCACGGCTGATCGTCATTCTCAACGACAACGACATGTCGATCGCGCCGCCGACCGGCGCGATGAGCGCCTATCTGGCGCGGCTGGCCTCCGGCAAGGCCTATATCGGCCTGCGCGATTTCGGCAAGAAACTGACGTCCTATCTCGGCAAGCGCGCGGATCGTGCGATCACAAGGGCGGTCGAGCATGCACGCGGGTACGTCACCGGCGGCACGCTGTTCGAGGAACTCGGCTTCTATCACATCGGCCCGATAGACGGCCACAATCTGGAGCATCTGATCCCGGTCCTGAAAAATGTCCGCGACAATGGCGAAGGCCCGGTGCTCATCCATGTCGTCACCCAGAAGGGCAAGGGCTATGCGCCGGCCGAAGCCGCCGCCGACAAATATCACGGCGTCAACAAGTTCGACGTCATTACCGGCGCGCAGGCCAAGGCGCCGGCCAACGCGCCTGCCTACACCAAGGTGTTCGCCGAAAGCCTGGTTCAGGAGGGCCGTGAGGACGACCGCATCGTCGCCATCACCGCCGCCATGCCGAGCGGCACCGGCCTCGATTTGTTCGGCGAAGCGTTTCCATCGCGGATCTTCGATGTCGGCATTGCCGAACAGCACGCGGTGACCTTTGCCGCCGGCCTTGCCACCGAAGGTTACAAGCCATTCGCGGCGATCTATTCGACCTTCCTGCAGCGCGCATACGACCAGGTCGTCCACGACGTCGCCATTCAGAAATTGCCGGTGCGGTTTCCCATCGACCGCGCCGGCTTCGTCGGCGCCGATGGCGCGACCCATTGCGGCGCTTTCGACACCACCTTCCTGGCGACACTGCCGGGTTTCGTCGTCATGGCGGCGGCCGACGAGGCGGAGCTGCGCCACATGGTGCGCACCGCGGCGAGCTATGATGAGGGTCCGATCGCCTTCCGCTATCCGCGCGGCAATGGCGTCGGCGTCGACATGCCGGAGCGCGGCTCGGTTCTCGAAATCGGCAAGGGCCGCATCGTCAAGGAGGGCACCAAGGTTGCATTGCTGTCCTTCGGCACGCGGCTGCAGGATTGCCTGATCGCCGCGGAGGAGCTAGGGGCTGCCGGCCTGTCCACCACGGTCGCCGACGCCCGTTTCGCCAAGCCGCTCGACCAGGATCTGGTCCGACGGCTGGCCCGTTCGCATGAGGTTCTGGTGACGGTGGAGGAGGGCGCCGTTGGCGGCTTCGCCAGCCACGTGCTGCAGTTCCTCGCCCATGAAGGGCTGCTGGAAAGCGGCCTGAAGGTGCGCCCGCTGGTGCTGCCCGACGCGTTCACCGACCACGCCAAGCCGGAAAAGATGTATGCCGATGCCGGGCTCGATGCCGCCGGCATCGTGCGCACCGTATTCGTGGCACTCGGGCACACAGTCCACGCCCAGCGCGCCTGATCCAGCGCGCCTGAATCAAAGTCTCAAAGACTTGAATCAGTTTGCCGGCAAGCGATCTTAAGGCATTGTTTACGCTGCCATTTGGCGCTTTGCTTACCGTGTCTCTTGGCCGTTTTTCAATGGCGCCCTGCTAAATCCTGATCAGGCAGGGAGACAACAACAATGAAAACGCTTCTGTGCGGCGCAGCACTTTGCGCCGTTATCATCGCGCCGGCCACACCCGAAACGCGCTATGACCGCAGCCTCGAAAAGGCGGCGATGGGCATCATCGCCGGCAAGATGGGCGGCATCCGCGGCGGCTTTTCCTTCAAGCAGGTGCCGCAATTGGTGGTTCTGCCGGCCCCTGTTCCCGCGCCTGCGGGTGCCATCGAGCCTGCACGCGAGCAAGCTTCGGGCGGCCGTGAGGATGGCTTGTCTCCAGCCGTCGAGCGCCCGGTTTCGCGAACCGTATTCTGAGCTGAAGACCAACAAGCCTATCGGGATTGCCCGATCGTTTCGCGCTTGCCGCTGTGCAGGCGATCTAAAAAGCGTCGGCAATGCTACTCCGCCGCAACCAGCTCCGCTTGCTGCGCCGATTTCTCGGGGCGCCAGGATTGCGCCGCGTGGCGGGCGCGGTCTGCCAGGGCGGCTAGGCGTCCGCGCAGGTTTCGTCCACCCACCACCGACGACAAGGTCACCGAATGCGTCGCAAAGCGGCGCTTGAAATCCTCGCCGCCGCAGAGAAAATCGATCGTGGTCAAGCCTCGGTCAAACGACCACTGGATGTAATCCATCATCAAGGCCATCCCCGGCGAGGCCCGTTCGAAGGCCGGATCATAGGTGGTGACGAAAGCCATCATCTTTCCATGCTGCTCGAAATTGATCGAGATGGCGATGATCTCGTCTTCGCGTTCGAGCACGAAGATGCGCAGCAATCCAAGCTTGGCCAGAACGGATATGAGTGCCGCCAGCGCGGGGGAGCCTTCGTCGAAGAGGTCCGAAACGCGGCCGTGTTTTGCAAGCCACAACCGCTTCAGCGCGGCGACGCGCTCCAGCACCGGCTCGCGGGCTTCGTGCGCATCCATCAGGCGGAAACGCAGCGCGCCGCCTTCCTCCATGAATTTGTAGCCACGGCGATAGTTTTGCCGAGTTTTCTTCGACTGGCTTTCAAACCATTGTGCGCCGCGTTGCCCGGCGCCGGAAACTCGATAGCTGACCTCGCTGCGGTGGCTTGGCTGCAAGATATTGCTCTGGCCTGGGGCGGCGGGACCAAGCAGGGTCCGGAATCGGGCATCGGGCAACAGACGATTGAGGTAGGCAAGATCGAAGCCGCCATCGTCGAGGATATGTTGCCAGAGTTGCGGCAGGATCTGTGGCTCGGCATCGGGAGCAACCAGGACATCGCCATAGTCGCAGTGATCTTTCGCCGCCCATTCCAGCATACGGATGCCCGAGCGCCAGAAGGTCGCGAGCGCAATGACGGCCTCGAGACGCTCGCCGCTCCAGACCAGGCCGATCCTGAGACCGCGACGGTCCTGATGCGGTGTGGTGTGCCACCAGGCCGAGATCCAGTCGGGATGCTGGAAAACGAGGCCGCCGGCGCGTTGCCAGAGCGCTGCCCAGGCGGGCGCGATTTCTGCCAGTCGCGCTGGCGAGGTCGCAATTTCGATCCGGTGCGTTCGCGGCATCCGGAACACGGCGGGTCCGTTCATGGCTTCCCCCTTTGCGGCGATTGCTGTGGCTCGGGCTTGTCGGTGCGGAAATGTCTGGCGATCTGCCGCCACATCCGCTTCAGCGGCAGGACATAGAGGCCTGCGAGCGACTGGTAGTCGCGCACGTTGCGTTCGATCAAACCGAACTTGAAGTCCTCGTCGGGTCTCGGAACGCACAGGGTTCCGAAGAGCCGATCCCAGAACGAGAAGAGCAGCCCGAAGTTCTTGTCGTAGTGGCGCGGGTCGGTGCTGTGGTGCAGCTGATGCCAGTGCGGGCACAGGATCAGATTGTTCAACGGTCCAAACGAGATCTTGAAATGCGTGTGCCTGACGAAATCCATCATCAGGATGTTGCGTATGATGTAGACGTTGACGCCGAAGACCGTCAGCTCGACGAGGTTCAGCGACACCAGCGACCAGATGCCGAAGCAGATGCCGGGAATGACGCCGTCCCAGGCCCGGTTCATCAATTCGTCGAGCGGGTGGACGCGATCCTTGGTGATGCCGACCATCACCTCGGCCGAATGGTGAACCTTGTGCAGTTCCCACAGCACCGGGTAGCGGTGCTGGGCGACGTGATAGAGATAGTACGAAATGTCGTAGGCAAGCAGCATGGTGATGGTGAAGATCGTCACCGTCACCGGCCCTGCCGGTCCTTCGATCAGGGGCGGCTGGATCGCCAGCAGCGTGGAGAGCAACCAGTTCGTCGCATAGCCGACGGCGCTGACGAAGACGACGCCGGCGGGCAGCATGAGGAATGGCATCAGCGCCTTCCGCGTCACCCAGAACAAAAGGTCGGCTTTCGCCGAAGGGTGCGTGATGACCTCATGCGGGACTGCGAACTCGGAAAACTCTTTCCAGCTCTTTTTCTCGACCGTGCGCCAGTAGGCGACCAGGGCGCTGACCAAAGCAGTCAACAACAGAAGTCCGGTCGCCAGCAGGCCGGCGCCGGAAATCCGGTCAAGAACCTTGTAGACGATATCGCTGGCCATTTCCAAGGTTGCCGCCTCTTCATCCGGCTTTTCCGGTCGTCGCGGTCCATAACATTGAAGTCCTCAAGCAAATGCGATGAAAATTGGTTAAGAAATCATGAGGCTTTCTAGATTTTAGGCACTTATCGGCAGGCGACGAGACCTCATTATTCATAGGGTGGTCGGCGTGACGGAACGCCTCACCATCGCCGCAGTCCAATGTGCTGGGCGTGATGATGGGAACGTGAGACGAGATGCTTCCGGCCGGTGCTCTTGCCATCGTCATCGGCTTTCGCCATGAAGGCCAATGAATTCCCCTCTGCCAGCCAGCGCACGCCAGCGGCTCGACGACCTGCTCGTCCAGCGCGGGCTGTTTGCCAGCCGCTCACGTGCCCGCGACGCGGTCGAGCGTGGCACGGTGACCGTCGACGGCGTCATTGCGCGCAAGCCCGGCCAGAGCGTTTTGCCGCAATGCCTTGTTGCCATCGATGATCCGGCGCAAGGCTATGTGTCGCGCGCGGCACTCAAGCTGATCGGTGGGCTCGATCATTTCGGCCTCGACCCTGCCGGCTCTGAAGCGCTCGACATCGGCGCCTCGACCGGCGGCTTCACCCAGGTGTTGCTCGAGCGCGGCGTGGCCCATGTCACCGCGGTCGATGTCGGTCATGGCCAGATGCATCCTGATATCGGCGGCGACCCGCGTGTGACGGTGATCGAAGGACTGAACGCCCGCGATCTCGCCGTTGCCGATCTCAGCGGGCGTATTCCGGATTTCATCGTGTCCGACGTCAGCTTCATCTCGCTGAAACTGGCGCTGCCGCCGGCGCTTGATCTGGCGAAGGCTGGCGCCAAGGCCATGTTTCTGGTCAAGCCGCAATTCGAGGCGGGCCGTGATGCGATCGGCAAGGGTGGTCTGTTGAAAGATCCCTACGACGCCTCCCGTGTCGCCGGCCTGCTGCAGGATTGGCTGGACTCCGTGCCAGGCTGGCGCTCGCTGGGGCTGCATTTGTCGCCGATCGAGGGCGGCGACGGCAATCGCGAATTCCTGCTCGGTGGGATCAAGGACCGATGAGCGCGCGCTTCAGCATCAGGAAACTTGGCGCTCAGGGCGACGGTGTCGCCGAGACCGAGACAGGCGATCTGTTCATTCCCTTCACACTGCCCGGTGAAACGGTCACCGCCGCGCGCGAAAGGGATCGCGCCATGCTGATGGCGGTGCTGGAAGCATCGCCGCTGCGCATCGACCCCGCCTGCCGCCATTTCACCGAATGCGGTGGTTGCGCGCTCCAGCATTTCGAAGCCGGAGCCTATCGCCAGTGGAAACGCGAAAAAGTGGCGCACATCCTGAAGGGCAAAGGCATCGATTGCGAGATCGGCGAACTGGTCGCCTGCGCGCCGCAGACGCGCCGCCGTGTCGTGCTGGCCGCCCGGCGCACCGATACAGGCATGCTGCTCGGCTTCCATCGCCATCTGTCGCCGGAGATCATCGCCATATCGGAATGCCCGATCTCGCTGCCGGAGATCGTCGCTTCGCTCGATCGGTTGAAGGCGCTCGCCGAATTGGTCTGCGCAACCACCAAATCGTTCCGGCTGGCGGTCACCGTGACCGGTTCGGGGCTCGATGTCGCGGTTCACGAATCCGGCAAGCTCGGGGAGCACCAGCGCCGTATCGCGGCCAATTTCGTCATGGCGCAGGGCTTTGCCAGGCTGTCCATCGATGACGAAATCATCATCGAGCCGAAAAAGCCGGTTGTCATGTTCGGTAGCGTCGCTGTCGCCTTGCCCCCGGGCGCGTTCCTGCAGGCAACCGAGGCCGCCGAACAGGCGATGGCCGATATCGTCGGTGGGCATCTGAAGCGTGCCAAGAAGGTGGCGGATCTTTTCGCCGGCTGCGGCAGCTTTGCTCTGCGTCTGGCCGCGAAGTCGGAAGTCCATGCGGTGGAGGGCGATGCGGCAGCCCTTTCGGCCCTCGACCGTGGATCGCGTTTCGCCACTGGCTTGAAGCGGGTGACGGGTGAACGCCGCGACCTGTTCCGGCGGCCGTTGACGTTCAAGGAATTGAATGCCTTCGATGGTGTGGTGTTCGACCCGCCGCGCGCTGGCGCCGAGGATCAGTCGAAGCAGATCGCCCGTTCGGATGTGCCGTACGTCGCCGCGGTGTCCTGCAATCCGGTGACGCTCGCGCGAGATTTGCGCATCCTCATCGACGGCGGCTACATCCTGAAAAGCGTGACGCCGATCGACCAGTTCCTGTGGTCGCCGCATGTTGAGGCCGTTGCGTTGCTGGAGAAGCCGAAGCGGAGGCGGTAGGTCGCTTGTGCTTGAGTTGCGCGTGAATTGGGCCTATTTTGATACCGTACGCATCAAACTATGCTAGGTAATCGTCATGAATTCCGCAGCCCTCGAAGTTCCGGCGTCACGCTTTGGCGAGGAACGGTCGCCTTACCTTTCGGCAAGGCGTGTCGCGGAACAGCTTGGTGTCAACCTGACCGAATTGGCCGGCCTGATCGGGGTCGCGCGCAACACACTTGCCGCCAAGGCCGGCGCGCGCAAGGTCGACGCCGCCCTCAGCCCGATCGTCCGCATCCTGTCGATGGCCGGTGAAATGGCCGGCGGCGAGCAACGTGCGGCGATCTGGTTTAAGCACCAGCCGATCCCCGGCTGGGCGGGAAAGACCGCCTACGACCTGGTTCGCGAGGGCAAGACGGACAAGGTGCTGGCCTACCTGGAGGCCGTCCGCTCCGGCGTGTATGCCTGAGATCAGCCTGACCTTGTGGCGGGCCTTCGTACCGCGTTGGGCGCATCTGCCGCTTTCGGGCGAGGGCGCTGCCCACTTCGGCGGTCGCTGGAATCCGATTGGCGCTTCAACGATCTATGCGGCGCGCGAATTGTCCACCGCCTGGGCGGAGTACAATCAGGGCTTCGTCCAGCATCCGGCGTTAATTGCCCAACTAGAGCTCTCGGGCGCGCGCTTGGCCGATCTGACCGATGCCGCAATGCTGAGCGAATTGGCCATGACGGCGGGTATTCACCAATGCGAATGGCGAGACATGCTGGATCAGGGCCTTGTGCCCGAGACCCACAAGCTGCGGGATCGCCTGCTTGCCGATGGGGTGAACGGCGTGATCTATCCGTCCTTCATGTCGCCCGGCGGCACCTGCGTTGCGCTCTGGCGCTGGAACGAGGATGGCGCGCCGCGCCTAGAGGTCGTCGACCCCGACCGTCGTCTGCCGAAATCGCCGGCATCCTGGCTTTAGGGCAATTCAGATGGGCGAGTAAGCTCGTCGACTGTTCTTATCAAACCCGCGTGCCGCCCACCGTCATCTGGTTCATGCGCAGATGCGGCTGGCCGACGCCGACGGGCACGCCCTGTCCGGCCTTGCCGCACATGCCGATGCCGGTGTCGAGCTTCATGTCGTTGCCGATCATCGAGACGCGGTGCATGGCGTCCGGACCGTTGCCGATCAGCATCGCGCCCTTGATCGGCTGCGTCACCTTGCCGTTCTCGATCATGTAGGCCTCGGTGCAGCCGAACACGAATTTGCCCGAGGTGATATCGACCTGACCGCCGCCGAAGGAGACGGCATAGATGCCGTTCTTGACCGAGGCGATGATTTCGTCCGGCTCCATGTCGCCAGATGTCATATAGGTGTTGGTCATGCGCGGCATCGGCTGGTGGGCATAGCCTTCGCGGCGGCCGTTGCCGGTCGCCTTCATGCCCATCAGCCGGGCATTCTGGCGATCCTGCATGTAGCCGACCAGCTTGCCATCCTCGATCAGCACATTGCGGGCCGAAGGTGTGCCTTCATCGTCGACGGTCAGCGAGCCGCGCCGTTCGGGCATCGTGCCGTCGTCGACGACGGTGACCCCCTTGGCGGCGACCTGCTGGCCAAGCAGGCCGGCGAAGGCCGAGGTCTTCTTGCGGTTGAAATCGCCTTCCAACCCATGGCCGACGGCCTCGTGCAACATGACGCCCGGCCAGCCGCTGGACAAGACGATGTCGAAAGTGCCGGCCGGGGCCGGTATGGCCTCGAGATTGACCAGAGCTTGCCTGAGCGCCTCCTTGGCGGCGTGCTTCCAGCTGTCCTCGACCAGGAATTCGCCAAACGCCTTGCGGCCACCCATGCCGTAGGAGCCGCTCTCCTGGCGGTCGCCATCGCCGACCACAACGGAGACGTTGATGCGGACCAGCGGGCGGATATCGCGCACCATTTGGCCATCGGCGCGCACGATCTCGACATGCTGCCAGGATGCGGCGAGCGATGCCGAAACCTGCCGCACGCGCGGATCCTCGGCGCGCAGCCAGGCGTCGATTTCCTGCAAGAGCTTTGCCTTGGCCTCGAAGGAGGGCGAGGGGATCGGGTTCTCTTCGCCATAGAGATGGCGGTTGGTGCGGGCCGGTGCGGCGGCAAGCGTGCCGGAATAACCGCCCTTGACGGTTGAAACGGCATCGGCCGCGCGCAGCAGCGAGGCTTCGGAGAGGTCGCTGGAATGCGCATAGCCGCTGGCTTCGCCGGCAACCGCACGCAGGCCAAACCCCTGGTCGGTGTTGAAGTTGGCGGTCTTCAGGCGGCCATTGTCGAACATCAGCGCTTCGCTCTCGCTGTATTCGAGGAACAACTCACCGTCATCGGCGCCGTTGATGGTCTCGGCGACGATCTGATTGATGCGATCGTCTGAAATGTCGAATTGGCCGATCAGGCTGTTCATGGCGCATCCGTTCACAGGAGGAATGGGTCTTTGCCACGATGTAGGCGCGAAGGCACGCCGAGACAATCGCTCTGCCGCATTGTAACGACAAAAGCGGTTTGCCAGCAGCCCGTCGAAGTCACTTCTGGTTGAAGCCGGTGATGTCGCCGGGCTTTCAGGGGAGGGCGGCGAAGCCGTCGGCAAAGCCCTTGAGGTCGACCGGGATGCCGATACCTTCTTCCGGGGTCTGGAAAACGATGAAGGTGGCCGACGTGCCGGTCTTCAGCGTGTCGAGAAGCGGCTTCTCGAGGATCACCTCGGCATAGCAGCCGTCCTGAAAGCAGCGCACGAAATAGGCGCGGCCGATGTCCTTGCCGTCGACATTGAGGCCGAGCCCGTTGGGCAAAAGCACGCCGAGCGGCGCCAGCACGCGCAGGATCTCCGCCTTGTTGTCGGCGGTGCGCAGCACCACGACCGACAGTCCCATCTCCGGACGGTCCTCGGCGACGACGTTCTGCATCATCACGCATTGTTCCGAGGTGGCACCGGCCGGCGTGTCGCAGATGATCGACCATGCGCCATGTGTCGAGCGCACGGTGCCGCTCGGCTGCGCGGCGTTCGCCGTGCCGGACACGATCGCGGACAAGCCGATGCCAGACAGGGCGGCGAAAAAGATGACCTTCGCCCAGTTTCTCGAAAACCGAGAGTTTCTCGAAAGCCAGTAATTCATGACGGCTCCATTGCGAATCACGGCACTTTAAGCCGCGCCAAAGCCAAGTAAAGGACGAGACCGCACCAGGTCTGCCCCGAAAAAGCCAATTGGGCGCTTTTCCCTGCCAATTTCGCCCGAATTGCGACGTTCGGCACCTGCGGCCCGCGGGAATGCTGCTGCGGGCTCACTGTAGGCGATTCGGTGCTGCCGCGGCTGCCTCCAAAGGCATATCCGGGCTTGCGCGCAAAAATGCCGCACGGTTTCGTCCGCTCCTTTCTTGCGGAGGGAAAAAGAGTATGGTTTGAACCACCTTGAAACTGTCGGGATTCCCGTCCCGGCATTGTTCGTTATTCTCGTGGGTACCGCAGCGAGGAACTGGGAGACGATGAGGGCGATGAGAAATTTCCTGGCAAACGCCAAGGTTCCAGCAAGTGCCAAGTTTCTAAGTGCTTGTGCCGCTGTCACGTTTTTCGCCGGCGCATCCGCCCATGCCGACCAGCCCAAGAACTGGGAGACAACCTTCCAGGCGCCGGCGACTGACATGATGCGGCAGATCGAGTGGTTCGGGAACTACACGATGTGGTTCATCGTTCCGATCACCATCCTGGTGCTGCTTCTCCTCGCTTATTGCATCGTCAGATTCCGTGCGAGCGCGAACCCGGTTCCGTCCAAGACCAGCCACAACACGCTGATTGAGGTGATCTGGACTGTCGGTCCGGTTGTCATCCTGCTTTGCTTGGCAATTCCCTCGTTCCAGCTGCTGACCGCGCAATACACGCCGCCGGAAGAAGCGAAGCTGACCGTCAAGGCGACCGGTAACCAGTGGAACTGGGACTACGAGTACCAGACCGAAAACACGCTCTCCTTCAATTCCGCGATCCTTCAGGACACCGACCGCGCCGCCGCCGGCAAGGAGGACCGCAAGGTTTATCCGCGCCTGCTCGCGGTCGACAATGAACTGGTGGTGCCGGTCAACACCATGACCCGCGTGCTCGTCACCGCGACCGACGTGATCCACTCCTTTGCCATGCCGTCGTTCGGCATCAAGATCGATGCCATTCCGGGCCGCACCAACGAGACCTGGTTCAAGGCGGAGAAGGAAGGTATTTTTTACGGCCAGTGCTCGCAGCTCTGCGGCAAGGACCATGCCTTCATGCCGATCGCCATCCGCGTCGTCTCCGATGCGCAGTTCAAGACCTGGCTGGCGGCAGCCAAGACCGATCTGCCCGGCGCCAACAAGACGCTGATGGCCGAGGTCGACGGCCAGAACAAGGTAGCGGCCGCCGGCAACTGATGCCGCGGGTTAGCAAGATTTAGGGAACGGAGCGGAACATGGCAGACGCTGCAGCTCACGACGGGCACGACCACAAGCCTTATCACGGCTGGGTCCGCTGGGTTTATTCGACCAACCACAAGGACATCGGCACGCTCTACCTGATCTTCGCGATCATGGCCGGCATCATCGGCGGTGCCTTGTCTGTCGCCATCCGCATGGAGTTGCAGGAGCCTGGCATCCAGATCTTCAGCGGTCTGGCGCAGATGGTCTACGGCATGAACGGTGACGCCGCGATCGACGGCGGCAAGAGCATGTACAATGCCTTCGCCACCGCGCACGCCCTGATCATGATCTTCTTCATGGTCATGCCGGCGCTGATCGGCGGCTTCGCCAACTGGATGGTTCCGATCATGATCGGCGCGCCCGACATGGCGTTCCCGCGCATGAACAACATCTCCTTCTGGCTGCTGCCGCCGGCCTTCATCCTGCTTCTCACCTCGATGTTCGTGCCGAGCGCGCCGGGCGCCTTTGGCGTCGGTGGCGGCTGGACGCTCTATCCGCCGCTTTCGACCTCGGGCCAGCCCGGGCCGGCCATGGATCTGGCGATCCTGTCGATCCACATTGCCGGTGCGTCGTCGATCCTCGGCGCCATCAACTTCATCACCACGATCTTCAACATGCGCGCGCCTGGCATGACGCTGCACAAGATGCCGCTGTTTGCCTGGTCGGTGCTGATCACCGCCTTCCTGCTCCTGCTGTCGTTGCCGGTCCTGGCCGGCGGCATCACCATGCTGCTCACCGACCGCAATTTCGGTACCACCTTCTTTGCGCCCGACGGCGGCGGCGACCCGATCCTGTTCCAGCACCTGTTCTGGTTCTTCGGTCACCCTGAAGTGTACATCCTGATCCTGCCGGGCTTCGGCATCATCAGTCACGTCATCTCGACCTTCTCGAGGAAGCCGGTGTTCGGCTATCTCGGCATGGCCTATGCCATGGTGGCGATCGGCGCCGTCGGCTTCATCGTGTGGGCGCACCACATGTACACGACCGGCCTGTCGCTCGACACGCAGCGCTATTTCGTCTTCGCCACCATGGTCATCGCGGTGCCGACAGGCGTGAAGATCTTCTCCTGGATCGCGACGATGTGGGGCGGGTCGATTTCGTTCAAGACGCCGATGCTGTGGGCGCTGGGCTTCATCTTCCTGTTCACCATCGGCGGCGTCACCGGCGTCCAGCTGGCCAATGCCGGCCTCGACCGCTCGTTGCATGACACCTATTTCGTCATTGCCCACTTCCACTACGTGCTGTCACTGGGCGCGGTGTTCGCCATCTTCGCCGGCTGGTACTACTGGTTCCCGAAGATGACCGGCTACATGTATTCGCCCGTCATCGCCAACACGCATTTCTGGGTCACCTTCGTCGGCGTGAACCTGATCTTCTTCCCGCAGCACTTCCTCGGTCTCGCCGGCATGCCGCGCCGCACCATCGACTACCCCGATGCGTTCGCCGGCTGGAATTATGTGTCGTCCATCGGCTCGTATATCTCGGCCATCGGCGTCCTGATCTTCCTCTATGGTGTGTTCGAGGCCTTCCAGAAGAAGCGGATCGCCGGCGCCAACCCATGGGGCGAGGGCGCAACGACGCTCGAATGGCAGCTGCCTTCGCCGCCGCCCTTCCACCAGTGGGAACAGCTGCCGAAAATCAAGTAAGGCGGCTGCCCGCTCGAATACGAAACCGCCGGTCCGCCGGCGGTTTTGGCCAACGGATGATGGACTTAAGTACGCATGGCCCTTGTCGACGACCCATTGATTGACGAAGCGGGCTTTCGCATGTCGGAAGCGACGGCGGGCGATTTCTTCGCGCTGCTGAAGCCGCGCGTCATGTCGCTGGTGGTGTTCACCGCCTTTGTCGGCCTTGTCGCCGCACCCGTGACCATCAACCCTCTGCTGGCGGTGATCGCCATCCTGGCTATTGCAATAGGTGCTGGTGCCTCCGGCGCGCTCAACATGTGGTACGATGCCGACATCGATGCCGTGATGACCAGGACCGCCAACCGCCCAGTCCCCGCCGGTCGCATCCAGCCGCACGAAGCCCTGACCTTCGGGCTGGTGCTGTCGGTGCTGTCTGTGATGACGCTCGGCGTGCTGGTCAACTGGCTGGCGGCGACGCTGCTCGCCTTCACCATCTTTTTCTACGCCGTCGTCTACACGATGTGGCTGAAGCGCTGGACGCCGCAGAACATCGTCATCGGCGGGGCCGCCGGTGCCATTCCGCCCGTGATCGGCTGGGCCGCGGTGACCGGGACAGTCAGCCTCGAAAGCATTGTCTTGTTCCTGATCATCTTCCTGTGGACGCCGCCGCATTTCTGGGCGCTGGCGCTGTTCAAGTCCGAGGACTATGCCAAGGCCGGCATTCCGATGATGCCCAACGTCGCCGGCCACGCTTCGACCCGCCGCCAGATCTTCGCCTATGCGCTGGTGCTGGCCCCGGTCGGCGTGCTGCCGTGGCTGCTTGGCTACACCACGCCGTTCTATGGCGTGGCCGCCCTGCTTCTGGGAGTCGGTTTTGTCTGGTACGCGTGGAAAGTGCTTGGCATGGCCGACGATGACCGCGTCATGAAACCGGCCAAGGCCCTGTTCGCCTATTCGCTGCTTTATCTCTTCGCCATCTTCGCTGCCTATCTGGCCGACAGCGTTGTCGAACGCGCGCTTGCCATGGGTGGAGCATGACCATGATCGAGGAAAAGCTCGAGACCGTCACGTTGACCGAGCGTCAGAAGAAGGCGCAGCGCAGCCGTTCTATCGCCATCGGTGTGGCGCTGGCGCTGCTGGTGGTCATTTTCTACATCGCGACGATCGTGAAGTTCGGCCACAATCTGGGCACGATGTGATGAGCGTCGAGACCTCTAAAAAAGCGGCTGGCAAGAACGGCAACGTCATCGTCGCGGCTGTCTGCCTCGCCTTCTTCACAGGCATGATCGGCATGGCCTATGCCGCGGTGCCGCTCTACAAGATGTTTTGCCAGGCGACCGGCTATGGCGGCACGACGCAACGTGCCGAGAAGCAGTATGCCGGCCGCGTGCTCGACCGCGAGATCACCGTCCGCTTCGATGCCAACATCGCTGGCGTGCCGTGGGAGTTCCAGCCGGTCCAGCGCTCGATGACGATGAAGATCGGCGAGACCGTGCAGGCGCACTACCAGGCGACCAACAAGTTCGATCGTCCCGTGACCGGCCGCGCCACCTTCAACGTGCAGCCTGAACTGGCAGGTCCCTATTTCAACAAGGTCGAGTGCTTCTGCTTCACCGACACGACGCTGAAGCCCGGCGAGACACTGGACATGCCGGTCCTGTTCTACGTGGACCCCGACATCGTCAATGTGCCGGAACTGAAGGACGTGAAGACGATCACGCTGTCCTATACGATGTTCCCGGTCGAGAAGGCCAAGCCGGTCGCCTCCTCGGAGCCGGCCAAGGGCAATAGCAAGACAATTTCGAATACCGAAGCAAATCTCGGGGGTTGATATGGCAGACGCGCACGCAAAACCACAGCATGACTATCATCTCGTCGACCCGAGCCCGTGGCCTTTCCTGGGATCGGTAGGCGCACTTGTCGCCGCCTTTGGCGGCGTCTGCTTGATGGAATACCTGAAGGGCGGCTCGTTCCCGATCTTCGGCTTCAACATCGCCAATCCATGGCTGTTCTTCATCGGTCTCGTGATCATCCTCTACACCATGTTCGCCTGGTGGTCGGACACGATCAAGGAAGCGCATGAGGGCCATCACACGCGTGTCGTGTCGCTGCATCTGCGCTACGGCATGATCATGTTCATCGCCTCGGAGGTAATGTTCTTCGTTGCCTGGTTCTGGGCCTATTTCGATGCCAGCCTGTTTCCGAGCGAAGTCCAGCAATATGCCCGCACCGCGTTTACCGGCGGTGTCTGGCCGCCGAAGGGCATGGAAGTTCTCGATCCCTTCCATTTGCCGCTCTACAACACCGTCATCCTGCTGCTGTCCGGCACCACGGTGACCTGGGCGCACCATTCGCTCATCCATGGCGATCGCAAGGGGCTGATCAACGGCCTGGTGCTGACCGTTGGCCTCGGCATGCTGTTCACCATGGTGCAGGCCTACGAGTACATGCATGCTCCGTTCGCCTTCAAGGATTCCATCTATGGCGCCACTTTCTTCATGGCGACCGGCTTCCACGGTTTCCACGTCATCATCGGCACCATCTTCCTGTTGGTCTGCCTGATCCGGGCGATGAAGGGTGATTTCACCCCCAAGCAACATTTCGGCTTCGAGGCGGCCGCCTGGTACTGGCACTTCGTCGACGTGGTCTGGCTGTTCCTGTTCGCCTCGATCTACGTCTGGGGATCGGTCGGCGCGGTGATCGAGGGCCACTGATCCTGGCCTGAGGAATTTCCGTTTGGGGAGGGGCGGCCGCGGCAATGTGGCCGCCTTCTTCTTTTTGGCGCAATGATCGCTGATCGATAGCCAATGCGGCTGACAATTTTCCGGGCCATTTGCGCATTGATGATCGCGGCACTCCCGGCCTTTGCCGGCGAGAAGGTGGATCTGGTGCGTGTCCACAAAGCCGAACGCCGGCTGGAACTCATCGGCGACGGCAAGATCCTGCGCAGCTACGGCATCGCACTCGGCGGCGATCCTGTCGGGCATAAGCACCAGGAGGGCGATCAACGCACGCCCGAGGGGAACTATGTCCTCGACTGGCGCAACCCGAACAGCATCGCGCACAGATCGATCCATATTTCGTACCCCAACACCGACGATCTGGCGGCCGCCAGGGCGCGCAATGTCGACGCGGGCGGCATGATCATGATCCACGGCCAGCCAAACGGTTATGGCTGGTGGGGCTGGCTGCTTCAATTGGTCGACTGGACCGACGGCTGCATTGCGGTTACGGACTCCGATATGGACGAAATCTGGGCGATGGTGGCCGATGGCACACCGATCGAGATCGAGCGGTAGGCAATGAGTGGCAATATGAACTGGTTGCCGGTCGATCTGAAATCGAGCGGTAAGCAATGAGCGACGACTCTTCCAAGAGTGAAGATAGGGCGATCTGGCCGCCGATCGATCCGATCTCGGCCGGCCTGCATGGCCGTTGCCCGCGCTGCGGCGAGGGGCGGCTATTTTCCGGCTTCCTCACCGTCGGCAAGCGATGCGTCAATTGCGGCCTCGATTATTCCTACGCTGATGCCGGCGACGGGCCGGCGGTGTTCGTGATCCTGATCATCGGCTTTATCATCGTCGGCCTGGCGCTCTGGGTAGAAGTCACGCTCAGCCCGCCGCTCTGGCTGCATCTGCTGGTCTGGATTCCGCTGGCTGTTGTGCTGTGCTTGACGGCGCTGCGGCTGATCAAGGGCGTGCTGCTGACGCTGCAATACCGCAACCAAGCGGCCGAGGGCCGGCTGGATCGCGGCGAATGAGCGAGGCTTCCCTTAGAACTGACGGTCGTTCGCGGCCGCGATCGGCATTGCTGCTCGGCCTTGGCCTTGTGCTGTTCCTGATCCTGCTGGTGCTCGGCACCTGGCAGATGCAGCGCCTGTATTGGAAGGAAGGCCTTCTGCAGACCATCGACCAGCGCACCCATTCGGCGCCGTTGCCGTTGGTTGCGGTCGAGAAAGAGTTCGCCGCGACCGGGGATGTCGATTATACGCCTGTCACCGTCACCGGCACGTTCCTGCATCAAGGCGAACGCCATTTCTACGCGACCTGGGAAGGTGATGCCGGCTTCAATGTCTACACGCCGCTGGCGCTCGACGACGGCCGCTTCGTCCTGATCAATCGGGGCTTCGTGCCTTACGATCTGAAGGATGCCGCCAAGCGCGCCAAGGGACAGGTGGCTGGCAGAGTGACGGTCACGGGGCTGGCCCGCAACCCGCTGCCGGGCAAGCCGTCGATGATGCTTCCCGACAACGACGTGGCGAAGAACATCTTCTACTGGAAGGACCGCGACGTGATGGCTGCAAGCGCCGGTCTGCCGGCGGGCGCCGCGCTGGTGCCGATCTTCATCGACGCAGACAAGACGCCAAACCCAGGCGGCTTGCCGGTTGGCGGCGTCACCATCATCGATCTCCCGAACAGCCATCTCCAATATGCGATGACTTGGTACGGGCTTGCCGCGGCGCTCGCAGCCGTGCTCATCCTGCGGCTTCGCCGTCCCGCGAAAGACGAATGAACGCGGCTGATGCCCCCTTTCAACCGATGCCCTTGACAGGGCAGGGGTGCGCACTTCATTTCGGCTTTGATCAACCGGCCCGGATTTAATGCTTCAGACAACCACTAAACCACCTCTGACGATCCGGCTCTGCCAGCCGCGCGGTTTCTGCGCCGGTGTCGACCGTGCCATCCAGATCGTCGTGCTGGCGCTGAAGAAATATGGCGCGCCGGTCTATGTCCGCCATGAGATCGTGCACAACCGCTACGTCGTCGAGGGGCTGCAAAGCCTTGGCGCCGTCTTCATCGAGGAACTCTCCGAGATACCGGCCGAGCATCGGCAGTCGCCCGTCGTGTTCTCGGCGCATGGCGTGCCGAAATCGGTGCCGGCGGATGCGAAGGCGCGCAATCTCTTCTATCTCGATGCCACCTGCCCGCTGGTGTCGAAGGTCCACAAGCAGGCGATGCGCCATCAGCGGCTCGGCCGCCATGTGCTGTTGATTGGTCACGCCGGTCATCCCGAAGTGATCGGCACCATGGGCCAACTGCCGGACGGAGCGGTGACGCTGATCGAAACCGAAGCCGATGCCGCAAAGCTCTCGCCCGCCGATCCGCAGGCGCTCGGCTTCGTTACCCAGACCACATTGTCTGTCGAGGACACCGCCGGCATCATCCGCGCCTTGCAGGATCGCTTTCCGGCGCTGCAGGCACCAGCGGCGGAATCGATCTGCTATGCCACCACCAACCGCCAGGAAGCAGTCAAGGACACCGCGCCGGGTGCCGATCTCTATCTGATCGTCGGCGCGCCGAATTCCTCCAATTCGCGACGACTTGTCGAAGTCGCGGAGCGTGCAGGCGCCACCATGTCGCTTCTCGTGCAGCGCGCCGCCGAGATTCCGTGGAATGACATCGGCAACATCTCGACGCTTGGCCTGTCGGCCGGCGCATCGGCGCCCGAAATCATCGTCGACGAGATCATCGACGCGTTCCGGCAACGCTTCGATGTCACGATCGACCTGGCCATCACGGCCACGGAAACGGAGGATTTTCCGGTCATGCGGGTATTGCGCGATGTCGAACTGACGCGGGCCGACATGGCCTTCGTCAATGGAGCCGCGTAAGCCACATGGCGGTATACACCGACGTTGCGGAAGGCGAACTCGGCGCATTCCTGAAGCACTATCCGGTCGGCGATCTCCTGTCCTACAAGGGCATCGCCGAAGGCACCGAGAACTCGAACTTTCTGCTGCACACCTCCAGCGGCTCCTACATCCTGACGCTCTATGAGAAGCGCGTCGAGAAGGCGGATTTGCCGTTTTTCCTCGGGCTGATGGGCCATCTCGCCAACAAGGGCGTGTCCTGCCCGCTGCCGGTGACCGCGCATGACGGCAGCGTCATCGGCACGCTCGCCGGCCGGCCGGCGGTCATCATCACCTTCCTGGAAGGGCTTTCGTTGCGGCGGCCCACAGCAACGCATTGTGCCGAGGTCGGCAAGGCATTGGCGCAATTGCATCTGGCCGGCGCCGATTTTTCGATGACGCGTCCGAATGCCCTGGCCATCGACGGCTGGCGCAAGCTCTGGGATGCAGCGCGCGATCGCGCAGACGAGGTCGAGCCGGGCCTAGCGGCCGAGGTCGATGCCGACTTTGCCGATTTCGAGCGCAACTGGCCGAAGGACCTTCCCAAAGGCATCATCCACGCCGATCTTTTCCCGGACAACGTTTTCTTCCTCGGCGAAAAACTGTCCGGCCTGATCGATTTCTATTTCGCCTGCGACGACCTCTACGCATACGATGTCGCCACCTGTCTCAACGCCTGGTGCTTCGAGAAGGATTTTTCCTTCAATCTCACCAAGGGCAAGGCGCTGCTCGCCGGCTACCAGAGCGTCCGGCCCCTGAGCGACCAGGAACAAGCTGCGCTGCCGGTGCTGGCGCGCGGTTCGGCGTTGCGCTTCATGCTGACCCGGCTGTACGACTGGTTGACCGTTCCCGATGGCGGGCTGGTGATGAAACGCGATCCGTCCGAATACATCAGAAGGATGCGGTTCCACCGGGCGATCAAATCTCCTTCGGAATATGGATTGGCCTGATATGGGGTATCATGAGCAAGCAGGTTGAGATCTTCACCGACGGCGCCTGTTCGGGCAATCCCGGCCCTGGCGGCTGGGGCGCGATCCTGCGCTTCAACGGCACCACCAAGGAGCTTTCCGGCGGGGAAGCCGAGACGACCAACAACCGCATGGAACTGTTGGCCGCCATTTCGGCGCTGAACGCGCTGAAGGAACCGTGCACGGTCGACCTTCACACCGACAGCAAATATGTCATGGACGGCATTTCCAAGTGGATCCACGGCTGGAAGAAGAACGGCTGGAAGACCGCCGACAAGAAGCCGGTGAAGAACGGTGAACTCTGGCAGGCGCTCGACGAGGCCAACAAGCGCCACAAGGTCACCTGGAACTGGGTCAAGGGCCATGACGGTCATGTCGAGAACGAGCGCGCCGACGAGCTTGCGCGCGAAGGCATGGCGCCGTTCAAGAAAGGTTCGTTCAAGCCTGCAGCAGCGGCAAAGCCTGCTGCGCCGGCCAAACAACCGGCAATCGCGAAAGTGCGGCGCTCTACCCAGAGCTATTGAATTTCCGGAGCGGCGTGGCTCTCAGGTACGAAGAAGCGGATCAGCCGGCGGGGGTGGCAACTACTACGATATCGGCGCGCACCGCGTTATCTACTGCTGGCTGCCGATCGACTGGCCAGCGCAGTTGTAGACCCTTATCGGATCAGCAGCGCCGTGCCCCAAAGCCCAAGTGCGAACACCGTGTGCGACACCAGGTTCAGCGCCCGGATCTGCATCGGATTTGGCCGCTTCGAGGCCGCCCAGCCGGCGCCCATGCCGGGTGCCAGCAGGAACCAGCCGGCGCCGACGGTGACGATGCCGAGGATGAAGGCCGGCAGGAATGTCGGCGCGGCAAGCCAACTCGCTCCGGCCAGCACCACCAGGATGATGCCGTAGGCGATGCCGACAAAATAGTGAAAGGCCCAACCCAGCGCCTTTTCATGCGCGTAAGATGTGGCATCGCCGATATCGTCGTGGAAGACCTTGTCGCGGAGATGCCAGACCCAGCGACCGACCGGCCCCCAGTTCGGCCGTGGCTGGCCGAACGCCTTGTGCAGGAAGATGGCCCAGAGATCCATCAGGACGGTGGCGCCGACGCCGATCGCGATAGCGCGCCAGAACATGTCAAACATCGCTAGAATCCCCCCAAACGCAAGCCCTGGGCTACAAGCGCGATCGTCGTTCCACACCCGACGCCGCGCTGAACTTCAGAGCTGTCCCAGAATATGAGCCGCGCCGGACTCGTCGACACCAGGCTTGGTCTCGACATTGAGCGCGGTGACCTTGCCGTCGTCGACGATCATCGAAAACCGCTTCGAACGCAGCCCCATGCCGCTGGCGGAAAGGTCATTGTCGAGGCCTACCGCCTTGGCGAAATCGCCACTGCCGTCGGCGAGGAACATGATCTTGCCCTCACCGCCGGTGAAGTGCGCCCAGGCGCCCATGACATGGACGTCGTTGACCGAAACGACGGCGATGGTGTCGACGCCGCGCGCCAGGATGGCATCGTGGTTTTCGAGATAACCCGGCAAATGGTTGTTGCTGCAGGTCGGGGTGAAGGCGCCGGGAACCCCAAACAGCACGACCTTCTTGCCCGAGAAAATCTCGGCCCCGGTGATCGGCTTGGCGCCATCGGCGGTCATCGTCTTGAAGGTCACGTCAGGCAGCTTGTCGCCAACGGAAATGGTCATGGATTCCTCGCTTGGGAAAATGGGGAAGGACGTGTCTTTGCCTAGCGAACCCAACGGCTTCCTGCAACCGTTGGGGTGGGCTGGATCAAGGGAAAGGCAGAACCCCTTCGACCGCGCCCGCCGAACTCGTCAGCGTATAGTGAAGCCCGCCATCGGTCGGCGTCGTCGAGGGGCGATCGAGGATCGGCACGGTGAAAATCAGCTTGCCGTCTTTTTCGCGGCGCGCAGGGGTACCGAACATGTAGTCCCGCTCGCCGGCCACGAAGAAATCCGCCGCCTCCGGATCGCCGGGAAAGCTCGCCTCGACAATCAGCGTCTCGTGGTCGCCCGGCAGCACATTGATGCCGAAATCGGACCTCGCGGGCGCTGGTAGCGCCGCGAAACTCGCCTTCACCAGCGCTGCGTCCTCGGCATTGTCCGGATCGGAGGCGGGGTCGACGGTCAGCCGCGTCTGCACCGGAATGCAGATCGTTTCGCAGATGCCGAGAAAGATGTCGGCATCGATCAACGCCGGCTGGTTCGGCGCCGCCAGCGTGAATGTCACCGGCAGAGAAACCGGATAGTTGTAGCCTGCCCATTTGCCATAGCCGTCGTCATGGCGCTGCGGCGCCGGAAACGATAGCGCTGCGTCGGCGATGTTGGTGCTGGCTGAAATGTCGAGCTGCGGCGGCACGCCCGCGTCGCCCGGATCGCGCCAATATGTCTTCCAGCCGGGCTTGAGCGCTATGTCGAGAACGCCCTGGATGCGGCCGGTGTCGTCGGCTTTGCCTGATGTCACCAGCCGGACCTTGCCGCCTTCGCTGTTGTACCACGCCGATGAGGAGGCGGCGGCGGGAAGAGCGGTTGCCGATCCGATGGCGGCGCCGAGCAGCAGGATTTTCAAGCTTCGCATGGCGGTGATTTGATCGTCCGTTCGTGGCCGCGCAATGATTTCATGGCCTTGCCGGTATCATATTTGCGTGACTTCGAGGGAGAAGAATGTTCGAGCCGCCGCCACAGGCTTTGGTCGAATCCAGCACGGCGCATCTTTTCGGCGCTTTGGAAACGCGTTACGCTCCCTTCATGGACTTGTTGCGCCACAAGAAGACGGTCGCCAGCCGCGGCTTTCTCGACGATCAGTTCCTGATTGCCATGCCCGGCATGAAGGACGACCGTTTCACGCGCTCGGTCATCTATGTCTGCGCACATTCCGATGAAGGCGCCATGGGGCTGATCATCAACCAGACGCAGCAGATGCTGTTTCCGGATCTGCTCGTGCAACTGGGCATCATGAACGAGCAGGAGGCGATCCGATTGCCGGCGCAGGCCCGCGATTTCGTCGTGCGCAATGGCGGACCCGTGGATCGCAGCCGGGGCTTCGTCCTGCATTCGGGAGACTATCGGGTGGAATCGTCGCTGACCGTTTCCGACGACATCTGCCTGACGGCGACCGTCGACATATTGCGCGCCATATCGTCCGGCCGCGGGCCTCGTCATGCGCTGATGGCGCTCGGCTATTCCGGCTGGGGCGCCGGCCAGCTGGAGACCGAGATCGCCGAAAATGGCTGGCTGACCTGTCCGGCCAATGCCGAGCTTCTGTTCGACACCGATATCGAGCGCAAATACGACCGGATCCTCGCCTCGATCGGTATCGACCTTGCGCATCTCAGCCTGGCGGCCGGACACGCCTAAACCCCATCAGCCTCATCGCGGAGCCCGTTTCGAAACTCGCTCTGGAGAGTCATATGGTGGTGTTTTCGAGAACCGGAGCGCAGCGGACATTCGGGTCCGTGCACCGGAAGCGCAGAAAACGCCGTCAGATGGCCGCCAGAGTAGAGTTTCCAAACGGGCTCTCACGCTTGCGTCAGCGGATACTGCTCTTTTAGCGTCTTCAGCACCTGGTCGCCCGGCATCGGGGCGCCGAACATGAAGCTCTGCACATATTCGCAGCCCATCTGACGCAATTCCAGCGCATCGCTCTCGTCCGAAATGCCTTCGGCGACGACGGACAGACCGAGCTCATGCGCCATGTTGACCATCGACTTCAGCAGCACCGCGCGCTTGGGCGTGTTGTCGTCGACGAAGCTCTTGTCGATCTTGATGGTGTCGAAGGGGAAACGCGTCAGGTAGGCCAGTGAGGAGTAGCCGGTGCCGAAATCGTCCAGCGACAGGCCGATGCCGAGTTGCTTCAGCTTGGTCAGCACATGCGCGGTCTGCTCGGGATTGTCCATGACAAGCGATTCGGTGAGCTCCAGCCGGAAGCAGCGCGGCTTCAGATTGGCCCGCGCGATGACCGAGCGGACGTCGCTGACCAAGTCGCGGCGGATCAGCTGGCGGCTGGACAAATTGACCGAGACCGACAGCGGCGCGTCACCGATCTGTTTTTGCCAGCTGGCGAGATCTTCCGCCGCCTGCTGCATGGCAAACAGGCCGAGCTGCACGATAAGCCCGCAGCTTTCGGCGACCGGGATGAAATCCGCCGGCGGGATCATGCCGCGGCGCGGGTGGTCCCAGCGCAGCAGCGCCTCGAAGCCGGCGACGCTGCCGTCCTCGAGGCGCACGATCGGCTGGTAGGCAAGCGTGAATTCGCGCCGTTCGATGGCGCGGCGCAGGTCGGATTCGAACTGCAGCCTGTCGGTGCCGACAGTGCGGAAAGCCGGACGGAACGGCTCGATCCTGTCGCCGCCGAAGCGCTTGGCCTGGTGCATGGCAAGCTCGGCATCCTTGACCATGTCCTCGGCCGACATCTGCGGCGAATTCCAGGTGATCAGTCCGATCGACGCGGTCAGCACGATCTCGCGCTTGGCAAAGGTGATCGGGTTGTTGATGGCATGCTTGATTGCATCAGCGACCGCAGCGATGCGGGCCGGGTCCTGTTCGGACAGCAGCATCAAAGCGAACTGATCGCCGGCAAAGCGCGACAGCGAATCCTTCGGCTTGAGCAACCGGTGCAGGCGGCGCGCGATGGTCAAGAGGATGGTGTCGCCGGCCGAGATGCCGAGCCCGTCATTGACCTGTTTGAAACGGTCGATGTCGATGACGAAGACGGTCGGCCGCACCTTCTCTTCGGTGCGCGCGATCGAGATGATCGCTTCCAGCCGGTTCATCAAAAGTTCGCGGTTTGGCAGGCCGGTCAGATTGTCGTGCACGGCGTCGTGCAGCAGCCTTTCCTCGGACTTTTTCTGCTCGGTCACGTCGACCATGGTGCCGACGCAGCGGATGACTTCGCCGTCCGAGCCGATGACCGGGCGTGCGCGCAGTGAAAACCAGTGATAGTGGCCGTCGGCGCCGCGCAGGCGGAAATTCTGCGACACCCGGCCGCGCCGGTGTTCGAGCACCACGTCGAGCGTCGTGCGGAACGTGTCGCGGTCGTCGGCATGCAGCACCGGCAGCCAGTTGCGGGCCGCGCCGCCAAGGCTGTTCGGTGCCAGGCCGAGCTGGATGCTGACATCGGGCTTGGTGACGACGCGGTCGCGCAGCACATCCCAGTCCCAGACCGTGTCGCCCGATCCGGCCACCGCCAGCGCCTGCCGCTCAAGGTCGGAGAACAGGCCCTGGTGCAGGGCGCCGCCGGCAAAGGCGTGCTGCATCACTGTGAAGCCGATCAGAAGGATGATCAGGATCAGCCCGCCGCCCAGGGCCGGCTGGGCAATGTCGTTGTCGAGCATGCCGGTGATCGCCATCCACGATCCGCATAGCCACAACAGCACCATGACCCAACTGGGCACCAGCATGATGGCACGGTCGTAGCCGCGTATGCCGAGGAAGATGATCAGGCCAAGCCCGGTCAGTGCGGTTGCGGCGAAGGACAGCCTGGCGATGCCGGCGGCAACCGCCGGATCGACGATCGCGACCCCGGCGATCAGCACCAGTCCGAGAATCCAGACCAGCGCGCCGTAACTGAAATGGCCGTGCCATCGGTTGAGGTTGAGATAGGCGAACAGGAACACCACGAAGGTTCCAGCCAGCGCCACCTCCGTTCCCGCCCGCCACATCTGCTCATTGCCGGGCGAGATCTCGATGACCTTGTTGAGGAAGCCGAAATCGACACAGATATAGGCCAGTACCGCCCAGGCAAGGGCGGCGGTCGCGGGGAACATCGAGGTCCCCTTGACCACGAAAAGAATGGTGAGGAACAGCGCCAGCAAGCCTGCGATACCGATGACGATGCCGCGAAACAGCGTGTAGGAATTGACCGAGTCCTTGTAGGATTCCGGATCCCAGAGGTAGACCTGCGGCAGCTTAGGCGAGGCCAGTTCGGCGATGAAGGTGATCACCGTGCCGGGGTTCAGCGTCACCCGGAAAACGTCGGCATCGGGGCTGGTCTGGCGGTCGAGCGCGAAGCCTTCGCTGGGCGTGATGGCGGCGATGCGGGTCGAGCCGAGATCCGGCCAGAAGATGCCGGAGTTTACCAGGCGGAAATGCGGTGCGACGATCAGCCGGTCGAGTTGCTGGTCGGTGGTGTTGGCGAGCGCGAACACCGCCCAGTCGCCGGTCGAACGTGCATCATTGGCCTCGACCTCGATGCGCCGCACGATACCGTCCGGACCCGGCGCGGTCGACACCTGGAAATTCTCACCCTGGTTCCGGTAGATCTCGACGGCGCCGGAAAGGTCGAGCGCGACGTCGTCGCGGGCGATCTTGATCGGCTCCACGGCGAAGGCCGACGATGCCGCCCACAGCGTCAGGAGTGTCGCGAGGACAAAGGCGAACAGCGGCCCGTTTCGCAGGAAATTCGTCAAAAATCAGTCCTTCGTTCCAACGCCCGGCGGATCGTCCGCGATCCGGGCGTAGAGGTAGTGGTCCTGCCAGATGCCGTTGATCCTGAGATAGGATCGCAGCAGTCCTTCGCGCCGAAATCCGGCTTTTTCAAGCACGCGGATCGACCTGATATTGTCGGGAATACAGGCCGCTTCGATCCGGTGCAACCTCAGCGTATCGAAGGCGAAGCGGGCCACCACCTTGACCGCGTCGGTCATCAGGCCGCGGCCGCCGAAGCGCTCGCCGATCCAGTAGCCGACATGGCCGCTTTGCGAGACGCCATGGCGTATGTTGCCGAGCGTGATGCCGCCAGCAAGCTTGCCGCTGCTCTTCTCGAAGATGAAGAAGGCGATTGCGGTTCCTTGCGCATAATCTTCGCGGTAGCGGCTGATGCGCAGCCGCCATGCGTTGCGGTCGAGTTCATCGGGAGTCCAGCGTGGCTCCCAGGGTTCGAGGAAGGCGCGGCTTTCGCCGCGCACCACCGCCCACTCGCGGTAGTCGTTGGTGAACGGCACGCGCAGCGTGACGCGGTCGCCTTTCAGCGCCGGCAGGTCGCGGCGAAAGAAAGGGAGCGCGAACACGACGCTTCGAGGGGCTTAGACGGCGAGCTTACGGGCCGTGGTCTGCGTGCCTGCGAGCGATTCGAGGATCGCCTCGTATGGCGCCAGCGTACCCACAGGCCCGACAGCGGTAAGCGTCGGCTTGGTCGAGAACAATCGCGACGACAGGTCGGTCAGCCGCTCGATCGTCAGCGCCGACAGCCGTTCCATCAGTTCCTCCTTGGCGATCGGCCGGCCGAACAGAAGCAACTGCCGTGCGATCTGCGAAGCGCGGCTGGCCGGGCTTTCGGCTGACATGATCAGTCCGGCGCGATATTGGGCGCGCGCCCGGTCGAGTTCTTCCTGCAGGATTTTCTCGCCGGCCTTCTGCAGTTCGTCGATGATGACAGGCACCAGTTCGGCGATGTCGCTCTGGCCGGTCGCGGCATGGACGCCGAAGACGCCGGTGTCGGAAAAGCCCCAATGGAAGGCATAGACCGAATAACACAGGCCGCGCTTCTCGCGGACCTCCTGGAACAGGCGCGACGACATGCCACCGCCGAGGATCATCGAGAGCACCTGCGAGGCATAGAAGTCGCGCACATGATAGGCCCGGCCTTCGAACCCCAGCACGATCTGCGCGTCCATCAGGTCGCGGTCCTCGCGAAAATCGCCGCCGACATATTGCGCATATTGCGGGATGGTGCTGTCGGCCTTGCTGCGGAAGCCGCCGAGTTGCTTTTCGACCTCGCGCACGAAATTGTCATGCTTGATGTCGCCGGCGGCGACAATCACCATGCGCTCGGCGCCATATTGCCGCTCGATGAAGTCGTGGAGTTGCTTGGAGGTGAAGGATTTGACCGTTTCGGGCGTGCCGAGAATGGAGCGCCCAATCGTCTGATGGCGATAGGCGGTTTCCGTGAAGCGGTCGAAGACGATGTCGTCGGGGGTGTCGTGCGCGGCGCCGATCTCCTGCAGGATCACATGCTGTTCGCGCTCGAGTTCCTGCGGGTCGAATTCGGACTCCTGCAGGATGTCGGCAAGAATGTCGACGGCCAGCGGCACGTCGTCGGAGAGCACCCTGGCATAGTAGGAAGTGGTTTCGACGCTGGTGGCGGCGTTGATCTCGCCGCCGACGTCCTCGATCTCCGAGGCGATTTCGAAGGCGCTCCGCCTTTTCGTGCCCTTGAACGCCATGTGCTCGAGCAGATGGGCCATGCCATGCTCGTCCTCACGTTCATTGCGGGCACCCGACTTGACCCAGGCACCAAGGGCAACCGATTCGATGCTTTGAAGGGTTTCGGTGGCGACTGTCAGGCCGTTCGACAGACGGCTTACCTCAACACCCATATGGCTAGTACTCCTTAACGCGCCGCCCGCGCGCGGCGGCCGACATAATCTTCCACCATTTTCAGGTCGGAGGGAAGTACCGTGTATTTTTCCTCCGATGTCATCAACCCACCTAGCCACGCGGGCAGTGCGGGCGACACGCCGCTGGCGGCTTCGACGGCGGCCGGGAATTTTGCCGGGTGTGCGGTACCCAGCACCACCATCGGGACGGCGCCTGACGCCTTGCCCGCAGCGACATGCACAGCTGCCGCGGTGTGCGGATCGAGCAGATAGTTGCTGGCCGCGAGCGTCGAGCGGATGGTGGCGGCGACCTCGTCCATATCAGCCCGGCCGGCGTCGAATTCCGACCGCATCCCGGCGATTTGCTGGGGTTCGATGGTGAAAGCGCCGGACTGCTTCAGACCGTCCATGTAGCGCCGCACGGTCGCCGCGTCACGGCCGGAGGCTTCGAACAGCAGGCGTTCGAAATTGGACGACACCTGGATATCCATCGACGGCGACGTGGTCGCAAAGACGCCCTTGGTGCGGTATTCGCCGGTCGAAAAGGTGCGCGCCAGAATGTCGTTGTCATTGGTGGCGATGACCAGCCGCTCGATCGGCAGTCCCATCTTCTTGGCGGCGTAGCCGGCGAAGATATCGCCGAAATTGCCGGTCGGCACGGTGAAGGAGACCGGCCTGTCCGGTGCGCCGAGCGACAGCGCCGAGGAGAAATAATAGACGATCTGGGCCATGATGCGGGCCCAATTGATCGAATTGACGCCCGAAAGCGCAACCCGGTCGCGAAAGCCGTGATCGTTGAACATGTCCTTGAGCAGGCCCTGGCAATCGTCGAAATTGCCTTCGATCGCCAACGCATGGACGTTTGCAGCCGTCGACGTCGTCATCTGCCGCTGCTGCACCGGCGAGACGCGGCCATGCGGGAAAAGGATGAAGATGTCGGTCCGGCTGCGACCGGCAAAGGCATCGATGGCCGCCCCGCCGGTATCGCCCGAGGTCGCCCCGACGATGGTGGCGTGCTGGTCGCGTTCGGTAAGCACATGGTCCATCAGCCGGGCCAGAAGCTGCATTGCCACGTCCTTGAAGGCGAGCGTCGGCCCGTGGAAGAGTTCCAGGATGAAGGTGTTGGGGCCTGTCTGCACCAGCGGGCAGACGGCCTCGTGGCGGAAGGTGGCATAGGCTTCGCGCACCAGCCGCTCGAAAACAGGGGCCGGAATTTCGTCGCCAAGGAACGGCGACAGCACGCGGATCGCAAGGTCGGGATAGGCAAGGCCGCGCATGGCGCGGATCTCGGCGGCGGAAAACTGTGGCCACTCGCGCGGCACGTAGAGCCCGCCGTCGCGCGCCAGCCCGGCCAGCACGGCGTCGGAAAATCCAAGAACGGGGGCTTCCCCGCGGGTACTCACATAGTGCATGTCACAATTCCGTTACTGCTTGGCTTTTCCATCCACCGCAAGGTGGTTAATTTCTGCGCTGGCTCAGTCGCATTTTTGCCGCGCGGTTGATATACGTCACCAGCTTTGCGAGAGGGAAGTGCAGTTTCATGGCGTTTCGTACATTCAGTGGTCGCTTTTTGGCGGGTCTTGCGCTCACCGGCTTTATGCTTGCCGCCGCCGGCTGCCAATCGGGCGACAATGGCATCCTGAACCTCGGCATAGGCAAGAAGGAGGACCCGACGGCGCCACCGCCGCCCCAGGATCCCAAGATACTGGCCAGCCAGTTGCAGGCCTATTGCCCTCGGGTGACGGTGCGCGACGGCACGGCTTTCTTCAATACCTATTCCAAGGAAGCTCAGAAGCCCAAGCCCAGGATCAAGAAGACCGGCGACGCCGCGCAGGATGCCGCGGCCCAGGCCGACGCTGACGCCGCTGCTGCAACTCCGCCCGACGAATCGGCCAACATCATCTACCAGGCATCGGTCAGCGACGTGACACGCGACTGCAGCCGTGCCAACGGCCAGTTGACGATGAAGATCGCGGTCGCCGGCAAGATTGTCCCCGGACCGAAGTTTTCTCCAGGCACCATCACCATGCCGATCCGAACCGCTGTGATGCATGGCACCGAGGTCCTCTACTCGCAGCTCCACCAGTATCAGGTCCAGGTCACCGATCCTTCGGTCGCCACGCAGTTCGTCTTCACCGATTCCAATGTCGTCGTGCCCGAGCCGACGGCGCAGGACTATCAGGCCTTTGCCGGCTATGACGAAACCGCGCATCAGGCAACGACCGACAAGCCGAAGAAGACCCGCCGCAAGAGGGCTGCCGCGACGAACTAGGTCTCGGCAGTTGCATGAGGCGTGCGTCGCGGCGCACGCTTCTCAGGCGTCCGACCACTCCGACAGCGCTGCGATCACGCTTTTCAGCTCCGCCCAGCGGCGGATCACCGTTTCGGCGCCGGCCTCGGTGAGCGCGTCGGCATGGCCGGGATAGCTGTGGGCGGCTCCGGTGAAGCCGATCACCCGCATGCCCGCCGCCCTTGCGCCGTGGACGCCGTGCACGGAATCCTCGATGACGAAAGTGTTCGCCGGGTTGGCGTTGAGTTTCTCCGCCGCGAACAGGAACACGTCCGGCGCCGGTTTCGTTTTCCCGGTCGGTGTTTCCATCGCCGAAAAAATCCGGTCGGCGAAAAACGGCAAAAGATGCACCTTCTCCAGCATGAATTCGATCCGCTCGGAGCGTGAATTCGAGCAGACGCAGCGCGGCACGGTTACCGCGGCAACGGCCTCGCGCGCGCCATCGATGGCGCGGACGTCGCTGCGCAGTTTGCGGTCGACCAATTGTTCCTCCCTGTCGATCAGAGAGGCCTGGAAGGGGATGCGGGACTTTTCCTCGACCCGCAGCATGATGTCCTTGAAGGTCAGGCCGGCATAGCTCTCCGAAATCTCCTCAGCCGATATCTCGTATCCTGCCAAGGTCAAAAGCTCGGCGTCGACACGGGCGGCGATGATCTCGGAATCGACGAGCACGCCGTCGCAATCGAAGATGACAAGGTCTGGCTGGGGCATGGTGATCCGGACAATGGGAGGGCGAAGCGGCCTCGGAAGGCTCAGGCGGCGCGGCATACACCAACAGGGCCGCCTTCGCAAATTCGCCCCACCCGTGCCTTGGCCTTCACGGAATATTTACGCTGATCGGTAACCATAACCAGGAGTAAACAGTAACGCGTGCCCTGGGTGTCAGAATGTCTGCCGTGCGTCTTCTCGACGAGCTATCCCACGCCCCCCAGCAATCCGAATGGCTGGACACGATCCTCAAGGGCGACTGCGTCGCCGCGCTCGACCGGCTGCCCGAAAAATCGATCGACGTCATCTTCGCCGATCCGCCCTACAATCTGCAGCTCGACGGCGACCTGCACCGCCCCGACCAGTCGAAGGTCGACGCCGTCGATGACGAATGGGACCAGTTCGAGAGTTTCGAGGCCTATGACGCTTTCACGCGGGCCTGGCTGCTGGCGGCGCGCCGGGTGCTGAAACCCAACGGCACCATCTGGGTCATCGGCTCCTATCACAACATCTTCCGTGTCGGCGCCAAGATGCAGGATCTCGGCTTCTGGATCCTCAACGACGTCGTCTGGCGCAAGACCAACCCGATGCCGAATTTCCGCGGCCGCCGCTTCCAGAACGCGCATGAGACGATGATCTGGGCTACGCGCGACCAGAAGGGCAAGGGGTACACTTTCAACTACGAAGCGATGAAGGCGTCCAACGACGACATCCAGATGCGCTCCGACTGGCTGTTTCCGATCTGCACCGGCGGCGAGCGGCTGAAGAACGACAATGGCGACAAGCTGCATCCGACGCAGAAGCCGGAAGCGCTGCTTGCCCGCATCATGATGGCCTCGACCAAACCTGGCGACATCGTGCTTGATCCCTTTTTCGGCTCAGGCACCACGGGCGCGGTGGCCAAGCGTCTCGGCCGCCATTTCGTCGGCATCGAACGCGAGCAGGCCTATATCGACGCCGCCAACGAGCGCATCGACGCGGTGCGGCCACTGGATGGCGCCGATCTCACCGTGCTGACCGGCAAGCGGGCCGAACCGCGCGTTGCTTTCGTCAGCCTGATCGACACCGGCCTGATGATGCCGGGTGCGACGCTCTACGACGCCAAGAAGCGCTGGGCCGCCAAGGTGCGCGCCGACGGTACGGTGGCGATCGGCGACAGCGCCGGTTCGATCCACAAGATCGGCGCCGAAGTGCAGGGGCTGGATGCCTGCAACGGCTGGACCTTCTGGCATTATGAGCGCAGCGGTGGCCTGACCCCGATCGACGAGCTTCGCCGCATCGCGCGGCTCGGCATGGAGCGGGCAGGGGCCTGAACCCCTGCCAATTGCTTCGAATGCCGTTGATTCAAAGCTCAACGGATCGCGCGAAGTGATTCAAATCAAGCCTTGATTCCGAGACGTTCGAGGTCTGCTTGAAGCGTCTCTGCATCGGTGAACAGCACCGACTGCCAGCCGGCCGCCTTGGCGCCGTCGACATTCTTCTGGCTGTCGTCGATGAACAGTGTGGCTGACGGTTCGAGGTCGAACGCGGCGACGTGGTGATCGTAGATGCCGCGATCCGGCTTGATCATGCCGATTTCGCCCGAGATGGTGACGCCGCGTGGACGATTGAGGAAATCGAAGCGCTCGCGGGCTTCGGCCAGCGTGTCGCTGGCGAAGTTGGTCAGCATGGTCACGTCGTGGCCGCTCTCGATCAGACCGACCATGATGGCGACACTGTCGTCATAGGCATGTGGAACCATCTCGTGCCAGTGGCGGCGGAACCCGCGGATGTTTTCCGCGTGATCGGGATGGTCCGCGATCAGCAGCGCCTCGGCCTCTTCCCAGGTCCGGCCGCGATCCTGCTCGATGTTCCAATCATGCGTGCAGACATTGTCGAAAAACCACTTTCTCTCTTCGGCATCCGGAATGAGGCGGCTGAACGGAATGTTGGGATCGTAGTGGATCAGCACTCTGCCGATGTCGAAAACGATGTGGCGTATTTCAGTCATGGGGCCTCTTTGCACTGTGTGGCGACGGCTTTTTCGTCGCGCCGGGTATCGCAGCCTCGATTGCCTTTTTCATGACAGTCGGCAGCGCCTCGCCGGAAATCTCGTGAGCGAGCGACCAGAAATGCCCGTCTGGCGCATCACCTTTGATGTGAGCGTGAAAGACTTCGAGTTCGAGAGCGAAATGCGTGAAGACATGCGCAATGCGGCCCGCATGCCGCCAGTCGGCGGGAAACGGCGCGGCCGCTTCCGTGGTTGCCCCATCGATCCGCGCGGTCCAACCCGTCGTCGGCACCTCGGTCATGCCGCCGAGCAAACCCTTCTCCGCCCGTTTGCGCAGAAGGATGGCGCCGTCGGCCCGCACGGCGACAAAGGCCGCGCCGTGCCGCTGCGGCTTGTCGGCCTTGGGCAGGCGCACCGGGAAGTGCTCGGGATCGCCTGAAACGACCGCGCTGCAGTCTTCGCGCAGCGGGCACAGCATGCAGCGCGGCCGGCGTGGCGTGCAGATGGTGGCGCCGAGATCCATCATCGCCTGGGCGAAGTCGCCAGGCCTTGTCCCGGGCACCATGCGATCGACATGGGCACGGATTTCGGGCTTGGCTTCGCTCAGCGGGGTTGCGATCGAAAACAGCCGGGAAATGACGCGTTCGACATTGCCGTCGACAACGGCGGCGGGACGGTCGAAGGCAATCGCCGTGATGGCCGCCGACGTATAGGCGCCGATGCCTGGCAGTTCTCTCAAAGCCGTTTCCGTGTCGGGAAACCGGCCGCCACGCGCGGCCACAAGATCGGCACAGGCCTTGAGATTGCGGGCGCGGGAGTAATAGCCGAGCCCGGCCCAGGCCTTCATCACATCCTCCGCCGGCGCCGCGGCCAGCGCCCCGACATCGGGCCATTTCTCGACGAAAATCCGGAAATAGGCCTTCACCGCTTCGACGGTGGTCTGCTGCAGCATGACCTCGGAGAGCCAGATACGGTAGGGATCAGGCCGCACGCCGCGCGCATGCTCACGAGGCGTGATGCGCCACGGCAATTCACGGTGATGCGCGTCGTACCAGCCTAGCAGGCGGGACGCGATATGCCCGGATGCAGCTCTGCTGCTATCCCCGGATGCGGCTTTGCCACTATCCCAGGATACGGTCTTGCGGGTCTGGTCTGCTGGTGCCATTGATCTGTATCGGCCTGGCCGGTATCTGCTGGGGTCTTGGCTGGAGGACGTACATGGCAGGCAGAACGCCCTACGGCAATCCCGTCCCGGTCAGCGATCTCGCGACCAGGATCCTCGATCCGGTGCTGCGCAAGCGGGCTGGCATTTCGATCGGCCTCGTCCAGTCATGGGACGAGATCGCCGGCCCGCGGCTGGCCAGCCATTCGCGCCCCGAAAAAATCCAATGGCCGCGCCGTATGCATGAGGACGATCCGTTCGAGCCGGCCGTGCTGGTCATTGCCTGCGAAGGCATGGCGGCACTTCATCTGCAGCACGAGACGGGCGAGATCATCAACCGGGTCAACGCCTTCCTCGGCTTCACCGCCATCAATCGCATCAGGATCCTGCAGAAGCCGGTGACAACCGACAAAGGAAGGCGCAAACCGGCCCTGAGGCCGCTGACGGCGGCTGAGAAGACGAAATTGTCGGGAACTGTCGGCCTCGTCGACAATGATGAACTGCGCGCCTCGCTGGAGAAACTTGGCGCGACCATTATCGGGGAGAGAAAATCATAGGCGTCTTGAAGAAAGTCATGGATTCGTCGTCAATATCTCGCATTCGTGATCGCCCTTGTCAGGTTTCCCGATTGGATTGGGGATCGAGATGCCTTAATTCGCGCCAACTCTCGCCTTTTCGTGTCTTTGCATTGCAAAATCCAACCCTTGTCAGGTGATTCGTATGAACCGTCCCCCGTTTGGCCAAAGCTTGTCTCGCAGAAACGTCCTGTCTTCGCTGGCCGCCATTCCGGCGGTGGCCCTGCTCGCCGCCTGCAGCGACTCTGGCGAGGAGGCGAAGGCCGCGGATGTGAAGCCTGCGGCCCCGGCCGCCCCCGCGACGCCGGCCACGCCGGCCGCCGCCACCGCGCCGGAAGCCCAGGGCACCGTGGACATGGCGGAACTGATGAAGCCGGGTGCGCTGCCCGACAAACAGCTTGGCAAGGACGACGCCAAGGTCACCATCGTCGAATACGCCTCGATGACCTGCCCGCACTGCGCGCATTTCGCCGAGACCACCTTTCCGGACCTGAAGACCAAGTACATCGACACGGGCAAGGCGCGCTACATCCTGCGCGAATTCCCGTTCGATCCGAGTGCCGAAGCCGGTTTTATGCTGGCGCGCTGCGCCAAGGACAACTACTACCCTATGGTCGACGTCCTGTTCAGGCAGCAGGCGAACTGGGCTGGCGTTCAGAACACCAAGGATGCACTGCTGCAAATCTCGAAGCTCGCCGGTTTTACACAGGAGTCCTTCGAGGCCTGCTTGACGGACCAGAAACTTCTGGACGATGTGAGATCGGTCCAGAAGCGTGGCGCCAATGAATTCAAGGTCGACTCGACACCGACCTTCTTCATCAACGGTAAGACCTACAAGGGGGCGATGTCGATTGAGGAAATGTCGGCCATCATCGACCCTCTGCTCTGACGTCCAGTCAGCCCTGAGGCGGCGGCGCTTCGGCGTGCGCGGCTTCCGGTCGTGCCGCGAATTCTCATCGCAAAACCACGGTAATCCGCTTAGTGGGCGGCGCGAATGAAGTTTTCGCGCCTTCGCCTCCTCGGTTTCAAGTCCTTCGTCGAGCCCGGCGAGTTCGTCATCGAACGCGGACTGACCGGCATTGTCGGGCCGAACGGCTGCGGGAAGTCGAACCTTGTCGAGGCGCTGCGCTGGGTGATGGGCGAAAGCTCCTACAAGAACATGCGCGCGTCCGGCATGGACGACGTCATCTTTTCCGGCTCGGGCACGCGCCCGGCACGCAACACCGCCGAAGTCACGCTTTTCCTCGACAACAGTGACCGCTCGGCGCCCGCTGCGTTCAACGATGCCGACGAACTGCAGGTGTCGCGCCGCATCGAGCGTGAGGCCGGCTCGCTTTACCGTATCAACGGCAAGGAGGCCCGCGCCAAGGACGTGCAGCTTCTGTTCGCCGACCAGTCGACCGGCGCGCGTTCGCCGTCGATGGTCGGTCAGGGCCGCATCGGCGAACTGATCCAGGCCAAGCCGCAGGCACGCCGCGCGCTGCTCGAAGAGGCAGCAGGCATTTCCGGCCTGCACACCCGCCGCCACGAGGCAGAACTGCGGCTGAAGGCGGCCGAGCAGAACCTCGAACGACTGGACGACGTCGTCGGCGAGCTGGAAAGCCAGATCGAAAGCCTGAAGCGCCAGGCGCGCCAGGCCTCCCGCTTCAAGAACCTGTCGGCCGATATTCGCAAGGCCGAAGCGACGCTGTTGCATCTGCGCTGGACACTGGCCAAGACCCAGGAAGGCGAGGCGCGTTCGGCGCTGGCGGTTGCGACAGCCCTTGTCGGCGACCGCGCCGCGGCCCAGATGGCCGCCGCCAGGGAGCAAGGTATCGGCGCTCACCGGTTGCCGGATTTGCGCGACGCGGAAGCCGCCGCCGCCGCTGCCTTCCAGCGCTTGTCGATCGCCAAGTCGCAGATCGAGGAGGAAGCCGGCCGTATCCGCGCCCGCCAGAGCGAACTCGAGCGCCGGCTACAGCAGCTCGACGGCGATATCGCGCGTGAAGAGCGCATGGTCCGCGACAATGCGGACATTCTCGAGCGCCTTCGCACCGAAGAGGCAGCACTCAATTCGGAAAATGCCGGCGCCGCCGAACGCGAAGCCACCACCCGTGCGGCGTTCGAACAGGCGGCGTCGACGCTTTCGCAAAGCGAAGCCAAGCTCGCCGCGCTGACAGCCGAACGGGCCGAGGCTGCCGCCTCGCGCAACCAGATCGAACGGACGCTGCGCGACACCGCCGAACGCCGCGACCGCTTCGCGCGCCAGCTTGCCGATGTCGACCGGGAATTGTCTGAGATACTCTCCAAGGTCGCTGGCCTGCCCGATCCGGCCGAGAAGCGGGTGCTGGTCGAACAGGCCATGGCGCTGCTGGAGGAGGCCGAGGCTGCCGTGTCCGAGGCCGAGCAGTCTGTCATCGATGCCCGCGCCACGGAAAGTTCTGCCCGGCCACCGCTTCAGGATGCCAGGGCCGAGCTGGCGCGGATCGAAACCGAAGCGCGCACGCTGGCCAAAATCCTGAATGCAGCCAGCGGCGATCTCTTCCCGGCCGTGCTGGAGCAGATCAGCGTCGATCGCGGTTTCGAAACGGCGCTGGGTGCGGCCCTTGGCGAAGACCTCGACGTGCCGCTTGACCGCAGCGCGCCGGTGCATTGGGGCGAAAGCGCGATCCAGCCCGGCGACGCGGCTCTGCCGGAAGGCGTTAAAAGCCTGGCCAGCGTGGTCCACGCGCCGGCACAGCTCGCCCGCCGCCTGGCGCAGATCGGTATCGTCGATGCCGCCGGCGACGGCCGCCGGTTGCAGTCGCTGCTTGCTCCCGGCCAGCGGCTGGTCAGCCGTGAAGGCGCGCTCTGGCGCTGGGATGGCTTTACCGCAAGCGCCGATGCGCCGACCGCCGCAGCACAACGGCTGGCGCAGAAGAACCGGCTGGCTGAGCTCGATGCCGAGGCGATACAAGCGACGCTCGTCCTGCGCCAGGTCGAGGATGCGCTGGGAGAGGCTGAACAGGCGCTCCGCCTGGCAAGCGAGGCCGAGCGCAACACGCGCCAGGCCGGTCGTGACGCCCAGCATCGGCTGGACGCTGCCCGCAATGCGCTGGCCGAGGCCGAAAG